>SKNG01000088.1 GCA_007120685.1 Paracoccaceae bacterium
AGTTCCTCATCAGCCGACACGGCGATGTCGCGGCCAGTGAAGGCTACGATGCCACCCAGATCCGCCACCACAGGCCGCACTGTCACCGTCCCGCCGTCATGGGCGACGGCAATGCCCGTGCCACCGACATCGACCGACAGGCTCAACCGGCCCTCTGCATCATAGCCATAACGCGCGCCCGAACCTTCCTGCAGATGGCGCACGATCGAGAGCCGACCCTCGGCGTCGTAGAGATATAGCACCGTCGCGCCGTCCGGCGTGGTGGCACGGGTGATCCGCCCGGCACTGTCACGCAGGAAGCTTAGCACCGCGCCACCCTCGGCTGTGATGCCGCTCGTGCCCACGAACAGACGTCCCTCCGCGCCACGAATTTCGCGCAGCCGACCGTCCGCGCCGTAGACATGGGCCGTGCCGTCCGGGTCGGTCAGAACGAAGGGCGCTTCACCGCCGAGGAACGGATCGGTGACGTTGAACGACGTGCCGTCCGAGACGATGTAGAGCCGCCCGCCCGACAATTTCAGCAGTGCATCGCCCGTCTGTAACGCCCAGCCGGGCTGATCGGCCACCCAATCGGGGCGGAAGAAGGTCTGCCCGGCCACCTGCTCGGGGGTCGGGGCGAAGGTGAAGCCCAGCCGCGTGCCATCGGGCGCAGTCATGTAAAGCCGCTCGCCCGGGGCCATTGCAGGCCAGATACCGCGCCGCGCGTCGAAGCGTTCCACGCCCAGCGCCAGTTCGGCGTCGAAGCCCGCGCTGAAGCTGCCGAAATCGGCGGCAACGGGCGTCAGGCTGTCATGCCGGCGGGTCAGGTCGAACGGCACGCCGCCCAGGGTCAGCGACAGATCGGTGCGCGTCTCGACATGGCTGGCGGTCTTGTCCGCGCCATTGACCTCGATCCTTGTGTCAGTGCGGGTCTCTCGCCCGCCGATATCACGCGCCACCAGCCGCAACTGGTAAAAGCCGTTGAGCAGGGCGCGGGTGTCAAGATCGCCCAGCGCGCCGCTCAGCGCCGTCTCGCCCTCGGCCAGCACCGACAGCAGCCGGTTGCCGGTAACGTCACGCAGTTCCAGCCGCCAGAAATCCAGATTGACATCGGCCACCAGCCCCGACACCCTCACCACGCCCGACAACTGCCCGGCCAGTGAGCCCGCGTCAAAACCCACGACCGGCGCCAGTCGGTCGGCCGGATCGCGCACCTTCAGCGGCAGTTCGGTCTCGCCCACCAGCCCGTCGGCATCGGTGGCGACGGCGCGCAGCGCAATCTTGCCCGGCATGTCCGGCGTGATTCGCGCGCGGTTGAACCCGTCAAGTGACAGCTCCGTCCCGCCTGCGAAAAGCCGCAGCCCGGCGATGTCGGCCAGACTGTCAGCCACAACCTGAACCAGCACCTCCTGCCCCGGCCGCGCCGGGAAACTGGGCGTCAGTTCTATCCGCACTGTGGGCGCGACCGGCTCCAGCGTGGCGCGCATCAGGATCGTCTGCCGCCCGGTCGCCATGCCATCCGAGGCAATGAAGGTCACATAGTAATCCCCCGCCTGCCCCGGCCCCGGCGTCCAGGTCACCTCGCCCGTGGCGGCATCCAGCACCGCCCCTTCAGGCAGGTCGAGCGCACTGAAGGTTATCGGATCGCCGTCGGGATCGCTGGCCTCCAGAGTGAAGCTGCGCGCCTCGCCGATCAGGAAGGCACGGTCTGACGCGGCCAGCACCGGCGCGCGGTTGACCTTGGCCACCGACACCGTAACGTCGAGGTAGCTGACCGCGCCGTGCGGATCCTGCGCGGCGAAGCGAATGACATGCTCGCCAGCCTGTCCGAATAGCGGGGTCCACACGAACTCGCCCCGGCTGGCCGAGAAGCCCGCACCCTCGGGCATTTCGGACACCACCGACAGCGACACCGGGTCGCCGTCGGGATCGTCGGCGAAAACGCGGAAGATGATCTCCTGCCGCTCGCGCCCCAGTTGGGTGAACATCGGCACGAAGACCGGCGCGCGGTTCACACTGGCGACTTCAATGGCCACGGTCTCGCTGCTTTGCGCCGCGCCGTCGCTGACGACGACGGTAAAGGTAAACTCTCCCGCCTGAAGCGCGGTGGGCGTCCATTCCAGCCGCCCGGTGGCCCGGTCGAAGCGCGCGCCCTGCGGTAGGCCGCTGGCGCTGAAGGTCAGCATATCGCCATCAGGATCGACCGCGCCGAAATCATGGACCAGCGTTTGCTCGATCAAAGCCTGAAGCGTGCCGATCGGATCAAGCACCGGCGCGGCATTGGAGGCGCGCACTGTCACCCCGAACGCCAGGTCCGTGGTGGCCGGGGCCGTCAGCCCGCCTGCGCCAGTGTCGGTGGCGCTGATGGTGGCGGTATAGCTGCCAATCTGGGCGGCACTCGGCGTCCAGACCAGTTGCGCCCTGCCATAGATCAGCGGATCGGCGGTCAGCACCGCCCCCGCAGGCAACCCGTCCAGGCCAAAGTCCAGCACGTCCTGATCCAGATCCGAGGCGCGCAGCTCCAGCACCAGCGGCTGGCCCGCCACTGCGACCACATCGCCCTGATGGCGCCATTGCGGCGGCTCGTTGTCGGCTTCCACCTCTACCACGAAGGTATAGGCGTCGCCGCGCACCACACCCTCGCTGCCGCCGTTGTCATGCACAACCAGGATCAGCGCATGCGCACCCCGGTCGCCCACGCCGGGCTCCAGCCGGATCAGCCCGGTGCCATCGCCGTTGTCGGTGAAGGTAACGAAATCGGGTAGCGGCATGCCCGGGCTCTCGTTGCGCAGGATCAGCGTCAGCGGGTCGCCGTCGGGATCGAAGGCCGACACCGGCACTTCGCGCACATCCCCGCGCGCCAGCGTGATGGTGTCCACCGGTGCCAGCACAGGCGCAAGGTTGAATGGCAGAACCTCGATGACAACGGTTTCCTCGGCACTCTTTGGCTCGCCCGTGGGGCCGCCATCGTCGGTGGCGCGGAAGCGGATTTCATACGTCCCGGCGGCGCTTGCGCCAGGCGTCCATCTCAGGAGCCAGGATTCGGTGTCGAACACGGCCCCGGACGGCAGATCCCCGATCACTTCTATCTCGACGCTGCGCGGTGCTTCCTCGGCCTCGATCAGGGTGTCGTCGCCCAGCCGAACCGGCGGCACGTAAAACGGGTTATCCGGGTCGAAGGCGAAGACGCGCAGAGACATCTCCTGCCCTTCATAGACCCGCAGGCCAGAGAAATCGTCGAAGATCGGCGCGCCGTTGGCCGGAAGCACCTCGACCACAGTGCGGGCCATGGCCACCCCGGCCCCGTCGGATACACCGAACAGGATCTCATAGGTGCCCGCCTGAATATAGGTCGGCGTCCAGTCGAAGGTGCCGGTGGCGGCGTTCAGCTGCGCGCCCCAGGGCAGCGAATTGTTGAACGCGCCGAAGCTCAGCGGCGCGCCGGGTTCGGCCTCGGCCTGAAGGTCCAGCCGGATACGCTCGCCCTCGCGGATCGTCACGCTGGCCGGAACGGTCAGCTTTGCCGGGCGCATCGCCTCGGCCACCCGGATCACGATATCCGAGGCCACGATTCGTGTCCCGTCGCTCATGCGCACGGTAACAGTATAAGTGCCGGCCTGATCATAATCGGGCCGCCAGGTCAGAAGCCGTGCCGCCGGTTCCCAGACCGCGCCGCCGGGCAGCCCGTCGATCCAGATCGACAGATCGTCGCCATCGGGATCACTGGCCACGACCTGCAACTCCACCAGCCCGCCCTCGCGGGCCGAAACTTCGCTGGGCAGACCCACGAACACCGGCGCACGGTTACCGCCCGTAACCTCCAGAACAAAGCTTTGCACCGACACCGCCCCGCGCGGGTCGAAAGCCTGCACCACCACTGGCACGGCATCACGCACGTCCTCGGGCGGGGTCCAGGTGACAGCGCCGGTCGCGCTGTCCAGCACCATGCCGTCGGGACCGCTCAGCAGATGATAGAGGACCAAGCCGCCATCCGGGTCCTCGGCGGCGACGGAGAAGGCCAGTTCCTCGCCGATTTCCGCAACATCGGGCGGGGTCGAGACGAAGACTGGCGCGCGGTTGGCCGATTGCGTCCCCACCACGCCGGTCGTGTAGACCAGCCGCTGCCGGTC
>SKNG01000100.1 GCA_007120685.1 Paracoccaceae bacterium
AACTTCCCCGATACCGAACAGCTGTTCGAGAACGCGCATGGCATCCTCTACATGCCGCTGGTCAGCGAGGCCGGGCTGCTGTTCGGCGGCGGTTACGGCCAGGGGGCCTTGCGCATCGACGATGTGACGGTCGATTACTACTCGGCCACCCGCGCCAGCTTCGGCCTTCAGGCCGGGGCGCAGCAATTTGCCCATGTGCTGTTCTTCATGACATCCCGGGCGCTGGCCGATTTCCGGGCATCGGACGGCTGGGCGGCCAGCGCCGATATCCGTTACGCGGTCCCGGGCAGCGGCGGCGCGGCGGGTATACAGACCACGACGGTCTTCTCGCCCGTGATCGCCGTGGTGTTCGGCCAGTCCGGATTGATTGCCGGCGCCTCGCTGGCCGGGGTACGCTATAACCGGATCATCCCCTGACCATGGGTCAGACCGCTGCGGGGGCGCGCCGGTTGCGGCGGCCCGCGCTTGACAAGCGTCATACGATATCAGGCTGAAGAGCCCCGGGGCGGAGGAAAAAAGGGCTTTCGAAAGCCCTTTTTCACGCGCCTTCTAAGGCGCGTTGCCCCGTCAACGGCGAAAGCGATCAGCCCGATACCGTATCAGTCCCCCAGCATCCAGATGCCTTCCGGGAAGAAGGCATGGAAGGCAAAGGCGAAGGGTATGTCATGGGGCAGGTCGCGCCCTGCCTCGTCGCGCACGCGGACCGTGCCGACATCGCGCCCCTGGGCAATGCTGCGGCTGTCCAGCGCCGAGGCCTGCCCCGGTGACCAGGTCAACACAACGCCCGCTTCCGCGATCTCCCCTTCCTGACGCAGCCGCGCGAAGGTCCAGGCGCGGTCCTCTACCCGAACCACGCGGGCCAGCGGATTGATGCCATGCGGCGGGTCCTCGCCCCGATAGAGGAACGGCCGGGCCGAGCTGTCATAGCCGACATAGGGGTTCTGGCCATAGGCGCGGCGCCAGTCGGGTTCGTCCAGCACCAGTCCCTCGGGGTTGCGACTGCGGAACTCGGCCCAGCTTTCCATCCAGGCCGGCAGCGGGGTCAGCCACGAACCGGCGTGATGGCCCACCACCCCTTCGCCCACCGCCTGCTGCCACCAGCTTTCCGTCTCGCGGTCATACATGATCATGTCGGAATGCCGCAGCAGGCCCGAGACGCCGAAGGTATGACGCTGCCCGTCCACCCGCGCGTCGAACACCATCGCCGAATTGCACAGCGGGCAGTAGGTGACGGCGATGGGCAGCCCGCCAACCACATCGTTCACGATCTCGTGCCACATCAGGTAGCGCACGGGATAGGCCCGCGGCGCCTCGCCCTCATGCTCGTAGGTCAGGACGGGCTCGCGGTCGTCCAGCCGGTCCTCCTGCGCCACCGGGATGAACGCGGGCTCCCAGATCGCCGGAATGCCGTCCCTTGGTGGCCCGCCCGAGAAGACCTCGGCAAAGTCGATGGTGGTGCGGCTGAAATCGGTCTGCGGCCAGGCGTGGGCCCAGCGGTCGGGATTTGCCGCAACAGCCGTTGCGGCAAGAGCAAGGCCTGTGGCAAGCCCCGCCGCCGCAAGCACGCGATGGATGGATGTCATCGGTTCAGCCCTCCCTTGCCGGCGTCCAGCGTCGGGGCCATCGTCAGCCCCTGATTGACCAAGAACCCGCCCTCAGCATGGTTCATCGGAACGTTTGAATGTGCCTTGGCATCTGGACTCCGCAGGCCTTTACCGTTGCCATGCCCCCCCGGCGCATGCTTGGATCCGGATATTCCATACGGGTGGATTCGCATCTCGTGCCCGGTTGGTTACAGAATGTAACCGACAAGACGTAACTTTCCGCGGCTTTGCCCTGAATACCATTCAGCGGCGCGATGCGGGGCCGCGCGGCGATATGCGGCGGGGCGGGCGAAGCGAAGCATGCAGAAGGGGCGGGAAACGTCTGGGGTATCCGCCGGCGCGCCGTTGCCGCTGGAGACGTTGATGAAGGCCGCCCAGGCCGGCGATACCGGGGCCTATGCCCGGCTCTTGGCCGACGTGGCCCTGCGGATGCGTCGCCTGGTCCGGCGACGCGCGCCTTGGCTCTCGCCCGAGGATGTGGAGGACCTGGTGCAGGACATCCTGCTGTCATTGCATCAGGCGCGGGCTACCTGGGATCCCGCGCGTCCGTTCCTGCCCTGGATGGTCGCCATTGCGCGGGCGCGCGTGGCCGATAACGCACGGCGATACGCCAAACGCGCGGCGATCGCGCTGGAGGTTTCGGCTTTGGCTGAAACCTTCTGCGACATTCCCACGAACAATACTGCCGAGGCAGTGGTGAACCTGATGTCGGTGCGCACGGCGATGCGGGACCTGACCCCCGCCGAGAAACAGGCGGTAGAATTGCTGCGGCTACGCGAGATGAGCCTGAACGAGGCGGCGGAAGCAAGCGGATCGACCGTCGCGGCGTTGAAGGTGGCCATGCACCGCGCCATGCGCAAGATGAAGGCCAGACTACGGAAGGATTGAAGGACCGTGACCGAGGGCGGAAAAGACACGCAAGGCACCGACGCCCTGATTGCCCGGTTGGCGCAGCAGGCGCGGCCGCAACGCCCGCTGCCGCATCCGGCTCATCGGGCGATGGCCTGGGCGCTGGTTGCGCTGACCTTTGGTGCGGCCATGGTCTGGGCCATCGGGCCGCGCCCCGATATGGCCGAGCGGCTGGCCGATGCCCGTTTCCTGCTTGAACAGGGCGCAGCGCTGGCGACCGGCATCGCCGCCGCGATCGCGGCGCTGTCGCTGACCATCCCCGGCGCCTCGCCCCTGCTGAGGCTGCTGCCGGCCGTGCCCGGCGCGCTCTGGCTGGGAACGCTCTCGGTCGGGTGTCTGCGCGACTGGTGGCAATTGGGCGCGGAAGGGCTGCGAATCACGCCTGATCCGGCCTGCTTCGTCTATATCGCGCTGATCGGTTCACTGCCGTGGCTGGTGCTTTATCTGATGCTGCGGCGCGGGGTGCCCCTGGCGCCGCGGCTGACCATCGCGCTGGCGGCGCTGGCGGCGGCGGGGCTGGGCAATTTCGCGCTGCGCTTCTTTCACACACAGGATGCAGCGTTGATGGTGCTGCTATGGCAGGTCGGCGCGGTGGCCCTGTTGGCCGCCCTGGCCGGGCTTGCCGGGCGCCGGCTTTTGTACTGGCCCACGCGGACCGTTTGAAGGCAACCCCGATGCGCTGCCGACAACGGCCTGAAACCCGCTGACCCAAGAACCGTTCGGCGCTGATTACGCCCTCGGAAGCTTTTGACAAAGTGGGGTGCCCGATCTTCATGGGCCTGAAAGACCCCATCGTCTGCAACCGCACCTGGACCTGCCGGGACAGGTTGGCAGACATTTCGACGCCCAGGATCGCCCTGCATCGAAGGCTGCGCAACGGGCAGTGACAGCCGCCGTTCCCTTCAGCCTGGCCGCCTCAGTGCCCCAGGATCTGGCTGAGAAACAGTTTCGTGCGCGGGTGCTGCGGGTTGTGAAAAAAGGGCTCCGGCGCGTTCTGTTCCACGATGCTGCCCTGGTCCATGAAGATCACGCGGTTGGCCACCTGCCGGGCGAAGCCCATCTCATGGGTCACGCAGATCATGGTCATGCCGTCCTCGGCCAGTTCGATCATCGTGTCCAGCACTTCCTTGATCATCTCCGGATCCAGCGCCGAGGTCGGCTCGTCGAACAGCATGATCCGCGGCTGCATGCACAGGCTGCGCGCGATGGCCACGCGCTGCTGCTGCCCGCCGGAAAGCTGGTTGGGGTATTTCCGCGCCTGCTCGGGAATGCGCACCTTTTCCAGATAATGCATCGCCGCTTCCTCGGCCTGTTTGCGCGACAGCTTGCGAACCCAGATCGGTGCCAGGGTGCAGTTTTCCAGAATGGTCAGATGCGGAAACAGGTTGAACTGCTGGAACACCATGCCGACTTCGGACCGCACCTTGTCGATGTTCTTCATGCTGGCGTTCAGCTCCACCCCATCCACCACGATGCTGCCGCTCTGGTGTTCTTCCAGCCGGTTGATGCAGCGGATCAGCGTGGACTTGCCGGAACCGGACGGGCCGCAGACCACGATGCGCTCGCCCTCGCGCACGGTCATGT
>SKNG01000340.1 GCA_007120685.1 Paracoccaceae bacterium
GATCGACCCCGATGGCCAGCCCGCGCCCGCGCACATCGCCGATCACCGCATGCCGCGCCGCCAGCCCGCGCAGCCCGTCGGCAAAGGCCGCGCCCAGCCGCGCGGCATGGGCGTCCAGCCCTTCGGCGGTGATGGTATCCAGCACCGCCAGCCCGGCGGCGGTGGCGACCGGGTTGCCGGCGGTGGTCTGCAGGGCGAAGGCGCCGGCATGGTCCATCAGCCGCGCCGGGCCGACCACCGCAGACAGCGGCAGCCCCCCGCCCAGCCCCTTGCCGAACACCACCATGTCCGGTGCCAGCCCCTCGTGCTGAAAACAGTGCATGAGGCCGGACCGACCCATGCCCACCTTCACCTCGTCCACCACCAGCAGGATGCCGTGGCGCTGGCAGCGCTCGGCCAGCGCGGCCAGAAAGCCCGGCGGCGGCACGATCAGCCCCCCATCCGACATCAGGGGCTCCACGAACACCGCCGCCACCTGATCCGGCGGGCAGGTGGTGGCGAACTGGTAATCCAGAAGGTCCAGCACCGCCTCGGCCGAAAACCGCGGGCGATAGGGGTCCGGATAGGGCAGCAGCACCAGCCCGGCCTGCGGCAGGGTGTGGGTCATGGCAGTATGGCCGCTAACCGCCATCGAGCCCGAGACATTGCCGTGATAGCTGCCGATGAAGGAAATGAAACGCTGCCGCCCGGTGGCCGCGCGCGCCACGCGCACCGCGCAGTCATTTGCATCCGATCCCGAATGGCCGAACCAGACCCGCCGCGCGCCCTGCCCCGGCGTGACCTTTAGCAACCGCTCGGCCAGCGTGACCGCCGGCGCGTTGGGGTAAAGCAGCAGGCTGGCGCCGCCCATGTCGGCCAGCGCCTTGCCCGCGGCCTCGACCACCGCCGGATGGCTGTAGCCCAGCGAGGCCGCGCCGGCGCTGCCGGACAGGTCCAGGATCTCGCGCCCGCCGTCCTCGATCAATGTGCAGCCGCGCCCGCCGACCAGCGACAGCGGGTTGAAGCGCAGCCGGCCGATATTGGCGATCACCCCCGCATCGCGCCGGAAAAGCGAGCCCGCCTGGCTGTGCTGCTGCGTCATTGCCGCCCCCTGCCCCATGCGCCGCCCCTATCCCTGTCCGATCTCGGCGATCAGCGCGTCGGTGGTGATCTGGCGGCAATAGCCCTTGATGGTGCGCAGCGAATTTTCGTGCCGTTCCGGCGTGATCGAGGCGCAGGAATCGGTGACCAGCGTTACCAGATAGCCCAGGTCGCAGGCATCGCGCACCGCCGATTCCACGCATTGATCGGTCAAAAGCCCGGCCAGCACCAGTTGCTTCACCCCCAGATTGCGCAGGATGTAATCGATATGGGTGGAGACGAAGACCGAGGAGGAGGATTTCGGCAAGATGATCTCGTCCTCGCCGGGCGCGATCTCGTCGATCACCTTGCCATCCCAGGACCCGCGCGGGACGTGAAAGCCCGTCACCTTGTAGTCCAGGCTGCGGTCGCGGCCATCCAGCGTCAGGCTTTCGATGGTGGTATACATCACCTCGATCCCGGCGCGCCGGAACGCCGCCTGAAGGCGCTGCATGGCAGGGATCGCGCTGGCCTCCAGATGGCGGAAGTAGGGGCCGTATTGCGCCTCGATCTCCTCGGGCGTGTGGCCGGCGAATTCGCCGCCCTCGCGGCGGACGGAAAAGTTCTGCACATCGATGAACAGCAGCGCCGACAGCGCCGGCACCAGCGGCACCGCGCGCGTCAGCCCGGCGGCGGCGGTGACGAAAGGGTCGGGTGCGGCAGATGTCATCGGGTGGTTTCCTCCAGCTTTGCCAGCGCCCGCTCCAGCCCGCGCGCCAGGATGCCGGCCCAAAGCGCCTGGCCCGCCTCGTCGCGGATCTGGTCGTTGCGCACCTCGACCAGTGCATGCAGCAGGCCGCGCGGCTCGGCATGGACGGGGACGGCGTAATCGGTCAGGTCGCTGCAGCGATAGGGGGCGTTCTCGGCCACGGTCAGGTGCGGCTGATCGGCCCGCACCGCCGCCGCCAGCGCCTGGCCCAGCCGGGGGTCGCGGTTGTAGAGAAGCCCCAGTTCCATCGCCCGCGCCTCGCCCCGTGACCGCAGCCGCGGGGTGAAGCTGTGGATGGTCAGCAGCACCGTACCGGGCCGGCCTGCGCGGGCATCCAGTAGCGCGGCGACGGCATCGTGAAAGGGCCGCAGAATGGCATCGTATCGGGCCTGCCGCGCCGCCGGGGACAGGCCCTGATTGCCCGGCACCGGCGTGCCGTCCGACACCTCGGGGATCATGTCCGGCGCGTGCATCTGGCGGTTGCAGTCGATCACCAGCCGGCTGTAGGGCTGCAGCAGCAAGGGCGCGTCCAGCAGTTCCGACAGCCCCCGCGCCACCCCCGCCGCGCCGATATCCCAGGCGATATGGCGGTCGAATTCCTCTGCCGGCAGGCCCAGATCGCCGAGGCCGCGCGGCACCCGCCGCCCGGCATGTTCGCAGACCAGCACCACCCGCCCCCGGCCCTGCGCGTTGACAATCTCCACCGGCGCCGGATCGTCCGGCGAAAGCATCGCTGTCACGCTGTCCTTGTCGGATGAGCCGCGCATCACGGACCTTGCAGGGTTGCTGCCGGTCACACGCCGGCATGTCTGGAAGTGGAAGAAAATATTTTCCCGCCGTCAAGGGGTTTTGTTTTTTTGGTTTGATCTTTTCAGGGGCCGATGATTTTATCGGCGCCGGCGGCGATGATCGGCCCGCTGCGTGGCAAGGAGGTGTCAGACGGTGATAAAGGGCCGGCAATGACCGTCAGGGAGCTGCTCAACCACCAGATCGCGCAGCTTACAACCAGCGAACGCAAGATCGCCGGCGTGCTGCTGGCCGACTACCCTTATGCAGGCCTCTTGCCGATCCAGGAACTGGCGGGCAGCGCGCGGGTCAGCCCGGCCTCGGCCACGCGCTTTGTCAGCAAGCTGGGCTTTGCCGGCTATCAGGAATTCCAGCGCAGCCTGATCGGCGAGCTGCAGAAGCGCGACCTGTCCCCGCGCGAGTTGAAACTGACCGAGGTGCCCCCGCCCGAGGGCGCGCCCTTTTTCCACGATTACGCGCACCGCATGTCGCGCACGCTGGCCGCGCTGGTGCAGGCGGTGCCCGATGCGCAGGTGGAGATGGTGGCGCAGCTGCTGGCAGACCCTTCGCGGCAGATCTTCCTGCGCGGCGGGCGCATCACCGACACGCTGGCGCGGCTTCTGTCGGTGCATCTTCGCCAGATCCGCGACAAGGTGCACCACCTGCCCGACGATCCGGAATACTGGCCCGAGGCCGTGTTGCGCATGCGCAAGCAGGACGTGGTGGTGCTGTTCGACCTGCGCCGCTATGACCCCCGGCTGGCGCTGCTGGCCGAACAGATCGCGGCCGAACGGCAGGCGGTGATCGTGCTGATTTCCGACACCTGGCTGTCGCCGATCGCCGCGCAGGCCACCCATGCCTTTCCGCTGCCCATCGACCTGGGCACCGCCTGGGACACACATGTCAGCCTGCTGACGCTGATCGAGGCGCTGATCGTGCGCGTCTCGCGGGCCGACTGGCGCGCCACCAGCCGCCGGCTGGAAGGCTGGGACCGGCTGCGCGCCCAGATCGACCCCACATCGCAACCCCTGCACCGCACCGAGCCCGCCAACAAAGGACCCGCACCATGATGACCACCGAAGACATCGTCTATGCCTGCACCTGCGATTTCGCCGGCAAGACACGCGGCAAGGGCTTTCCCGCGCGCGACATGGAAAAGCGCCTGAAGCGGGGTATCGGCTGGGCGCCCACGAATACGCAGATCACCTGTTTCGACGCCATCGCCCCCAGCCCCTTCGGCGCGCTGGGCGACCGGGTGCTGATCCCGGACCCGGGCACCCGCGTCACCCTGCGCGCCCCCGAACACGGGCTGGCCGAGGATTTCGTGCTGGGCGATCTGCACACCACCGACGGCCAGCCCTGGGCGCTTTGCCCGCGCTCGATCCTGAAGGCGGCGCTGGCGCGGCTGGAACGGGTGGCGGGCCTGTCGCTGATGGCCAGTTTCGAGCATGAGTTCCAGTTCCGCGATGGCA
>SKNG01000418.1 GCA_007120685.1 Paracoccaceae bacterium
CGCTGGCCGTGCTGATGGAACTGCGCTCGCGCGCCGTGCTGAAGGACATGGGCAAGTTCGAGCTTCAGGTCCTCTATGCCCGCGCCATGGCCAAGCTGTGGGAAAAGGTGAAGCGGCTGCGCGCGCTGCCGGGGCTGCGGCTGGCCGATTTCGGCACCCGGCGGCGGCACAGCTTCCTGTGGCAGGACTGGTGCGTGCAGGCGATGATGGAGGGGCTGGGCGAGGCCTTTGTCGGAACCTCGAACTGCCGCATCGCCATGCGCCGCGATATCGAGGCGATCGGCACCAATGCGCATGAACTGCCCATGGTCTATGCCGCGCTGGCCGAGGATGACGAGGCCCTGGCCAGGGCCCCCTATAGCGTGCTGGCCGACTGGCACGAGGAACACGAGGGCAATCTGCGCATCATCCTGCCCGACACCTTCGGCAGCGACGGCTTCCTGACCCGCGCGCCGGACTGGCTGACCGGCTGGACCGGGATCCGGGTGGACTCGGGCGATCCGGTGGAAGGGGCCGAGCGCGCCATCCGCTGGTGGCGGGAACGCGGCGAGGACCCGCGCGAAAAGCTGGTGATCTTCTCCGACGGGCTGGATGTGGAGCGGATCGAAGAGCTGCACGCCCGCTTCACCGGCCGGGTGAAGCTGAGCTTCGGCTGGGGCACGATGCTGACCAATGATTTCCGCGGGCTGACCGAGGATGACCGGCTCGCACCCTTCTCGCTGGTCTGCAAGGCGGTCTCGGCCAATGGCCGGCCCACCGTGAAACTGTCCGACAACCCGGTCAAGGCGATGGGGCCGCCCGAGGAAGTGGCGCGCTACAAGCGGGTGTTCGGCGTGGGGGCGCAGCAGGCGATGCCGGTAGAGGTGTAGCGGACGGCCCCGCAGGGGGCTTGCGCACCATGCCGAAAGGCGGTGCGCGCAAAGCGCGTTCGAACGCGCTTTCGCACGGGCCTTTCAGGGCCCGTTTTCACCCCAGCCCGAAAAACCGCCGCACCAGCGCCGCATCGCCCGGGTTGCCGACCAGGGCCGCCGCGTCCCGGGGCCGCTTCCAGTGCACCGAATGCCCCGGCTCGGTCGGCAGGCCCAGCCGGCGTATCGGGCGGGCCAGATAGACGGTGCACAGCTTCTCGGCCCAAAGGTCATATTCCGGCATGAAGACGAAGCGCCTGAACGCCCCCAGCCGCCGCGCCGGGCCGATGCGCCAGCCGGTTTCCTCGTAGACCTCGCGGTGGAGCGCGGCCAGCGGCGTCTCGCCTGGGTCGATCCCGCCGCCCGGCAGCTGGAACTCGTCATCGGGCTCGCGCTGATGGGTCAGCAGCACCCGCCCCTCGCGCAAGAGCAGCGCATAGGCTCCCGGCCGCAGCCGATACCGCCGCCCCGCCTCACGCACGCCATGCACCGGAATCATCCCATTACTCCGCTCTGCCCCCGCCCTGTTTTCCAGACCTGCTGCACGGGCGCAACGGGGCCGGCCCCTTGGCATTCGGGCCATAACCTATATATCCCGCCTGACCCTTCTGATACGAAAGCCCCCATGACCCTGAGCGCGCAAATCGCCTGGGACGACACCGTCCTGCCCTTTCAGCTTGACCGCAGCGACATCCGTGGCCGGGTGGCGCGGCTGGATGGCGTGCTGGATCGGATCCTTTCGCAGCATGCCTATCCCGCGCCCATCGAGGCGCTGGTGGCCGAAGCCGCGCTGCTGACGGCGATGATCGGGCAGACGATGAAGCTGCGCTGGCGGCTGTCCTTGCAGATCCGCGGCGACGGGCCGGCGCGTCTGATCGCCACCGACTACTTCGCGCCCACGGAAGAAGGCGCCCCGGCCCGCATGCGCGCCTATGCCAGTTTCGATGCCGACCGGCTGAACCCGGCCGCCGAGCCCTTTGGCCAGATCGGCAAGGGCTATTTCGCCATCATCATCGACCAGGGGCGCGACATGCAGCCCTATCAGGGCATCACCCCCATCGCCGGCGGGTCGCTGTCCAGTTGCGCAGAGACCTATTTCGCCCAGTCCGAACAGCTGCCGACGCGCTTTGCCACCAGCTTCGGGCCAGAGCAGTTGCCGGGCGAACGGATCAAGTGGCGCGGTGGCGGGGTGATGATGCAGCACCTGCCCAAGGCCTCGCCGCATGTGCAGGGCGAGGCGACGGGCGAAGGCGGATTGCTGACCGCGGCCGACATGCTGGGCGGCGACGAGGCCGACAACTGGCACCGCGCCAACCTGTTGCTGGATACGGTGGAACCGGAGGAACTGCTGGGGCCGACGGTGCAGCCCACCGACCTGCTGTTGCGGCTTTTCCATGAAGAGGCACCGCGCGTCTATGATGCGCAGCCGCTGACCTTTGGCTGCACCTGTTCCGAGGAGAAGATGCGTCAAAGCCTGTCGATCTATTCGGCAAAGGACATCGCCAGCATGACCACGGATGCGGGCACGGTCACCGCCGATTGCCAGTTCTGCGGCGCCCATTACGTGCTGGACCCGGCGACGCTGGGGTTCGAGGCGACGGTTGATCCTGGGGGCGAAGGCGATGACCCCCGCGGCTGAGGCGCTGGCCCGCGCAGGCGCCCATCTGCGCGCGAGGCCCGAGGGCACGTCGGATTTCGACCTGAACCCGGGCTTTCGCGTGCCCAACCCCAAGCCCCTGCGCCCGGCGGCGGTGCTGGTGGCGCTGGTCGAGCGGCCGGCGGGGCCGTCGGTGCTGATGACCAAGCGCGCCTCCGGCCTGCGCCACCACCCGGGCCAGATTGCCCTGCCCGGCGGCAAGATCGACCCGGGCGACGCCAATGCCGAGGCCGCCGCCCTGCGCGAGGCGCGCGAGGAGGTGGCGCTGGACCCGGGCGCAGTGCGGCTGTTGGGCCGGCTGCCGGCGCATGAGACCGTGACCGGCTATCGGGTCACGCCGGTTCTGGGCCATGTCAGCGGCGATTTCCGGCCGGTGCCCGAGGCAGGCGAGGTGGAGGAAGCCTTCTTCGTCCCGCTGGCGCATCTGGCCGATCCGGCGCGGTACCGGGTGGAACGGCGCCAGTGGCTGGGCCAGTGGCGTGCCTATTATGTGGTGCCATGGGGGCCCTATTACATCTGGGGCGCGACGGCGCGGATGATGCGGATGCTGGCCGAGGGGCTGCAGGGATGCGGTGCCGAGACCAGGCCGGGATCCCGGCCATGAGAGGCGGGTGGTGAGCGCGCCGCGCGTCAGTGGCGACTGGTTGCAGAACCCCGATACGCAGGTGGTTCTGGCCATGCTGACGGATGCCGGCTTTCATGCGCTTTGCGTCGGCGGATGCGTGCGCAACGCGCTACTGGATGTGCCGGTCACCGATGTCGATATCGCAACCGACGCCCTGCCCGAAACCGTCATGGCGCTGGCCGAGGTGGCGGGCCTGCGCGCCGTGCCGACCGGCATCGAGCATGGCACCGTGACCGTGGTTGCGGGTGGCGAGGGGCATGAGGTCACCACCTTTCGCCACGATGTCGAAACCTTCGGCCGCCACGCGCGCGTGGCCTTCAGCGCCGATCTGCGCGCCGATGCCGCGCGTCGCGATTTCACCATGAACGCGCTTTATGCCCAGGCCGATGGCTTGGTGCTGGACCCGCTGGGCGGCGGCCTGGCTGATCTGCGCGCGCGCAGGGTCCGCTTCGTGGGCACCGCCGCGCATCGCATCACCGAGGACTATCTGCGCATCCTGCGGTTTTTCCGTTTCGTCGCGCAATATGGCGACCCGGCCCGGGGACTGGACCCCGAGGCGCTTTCGGCCTGCGCGGCGCATGCCGCGCGGCTGGAGGGCCTCTCGCGCGAGCGGGTGGGGGCCGAGATGCGCAAGCTGCTGGACGCCCCGGACCCGGCGCCCGCCGTCAAGGCGATGGAAGAGACCGGGGTTTTGGGCCACGTACTGCCCGGCGCGCAGGCACCGGCTTTGGCCAGGCTGATCGCGCTGGAAAACAGCGAGGGCTGCGCCGGCGGCTGGCTGCGCCGGCTGGCGGCACTGGGGGGCGAGGCGGCGGCCGAACGGCTGCGCCTGTCGCGCGCCGCCTCGCGCGCGTTGCAACGGCTGGAAC
>SKNG01000045.1 GCA_007120685.1 Paracoccaceae bacterium
GCCCTGGTGCTGGCCGATGCGCCCAACCGCGACAATGCGATGCAGTTCATCAACTTCATCCTGCAGCCGGAAAACGCCGCGCTGATTTCGAACTTCGCGCGCTATTCCAACGGCATCGTGGGGTCCGAGCCCTATCTGGAAGAGGTGATGCGCGATGCGCCCGAGATCGTGATCCCCGAGGAACTGGCCGGGGCAGGGCGCTGGGGTGTGACCTGCCCGCAGGAGATCGTGGACATCCACAGCCAGATCTGGACCGAACTGATGCAGTAGTCGGCGCAGGCATGACCCGGGGCCGGTCGGATTCCGGACCGGCCCCTTTCAGCGCCGCCGATCAGGGCGCATGTCCTGCATCGGCAGACCAGGGCGGCCCATGTCTGTCTTGGCAATGCGTGCCAATTCAGGCCCTCCCGGTTCGCCCAGCAATGACTGGAGTCGCGCGCGGGCTTCGGGCTGCGTTTCGACCGGCCGGCAAGACCCGAGGGGCAACCGGGCCCGCTTGCGCCAGCAGGGCCGCGCCAACTTAACCGCAGGGTAGGAGCACCCCGTTGAAGGCAGTCGAATACGCGCAATGCGGCGGGCCAGAGGTGCTGGCCCTCGTCACCCGGCCTGATCCGGCCTGCGGCCCTGGCATGGTGCTTGTTGCCAATGAAGCGGTCAGCGTGAACCCCGTCGATGCCAAGATCCGTGCGGGCCTCTATCCGGGCATGCCAAAGCGGCTTCCGGCTGGCACCGGGCGCGACGGGGCGGGCGTGATCCAGGCGGTGGGCGCGGGGGTCGATCCGGGCCGGATTGGCCGGCGGGTCTGCTATCTGGCGCAGCGGGGCGCGCCAAGCTGGGCCGAACGCGTCGTGCTGCCCGCAGAGCATGCCGAAGACGTGCCCGATGGGCTGGGTCCGGCCGAGGCGGCAAGCCTGCCGCTGGCCGGCGTCAGCGCCTGGGCCGGTCTGGTCGAAGCCGGCGGTCTGGCGGCGGGCGAGCGGGTGCTGATCCATGCCGCGGCCGGCGGCGTGGGCGGGCTGGCGGTGCAGATCGCGCGGGCGCTGGGCGCGACGGTCTGGGCGGTGTGCTCGTCCCCCAACGCGGACCACGTCAGCGCGCTGGGCGCCGATCACCTGATCCTGCGCGACAGGCAAGCCTTTGAGGCGGCCTGCGACGGGATGGATCTGGTCTTTGACCTCGTCGGCGGCGAGACACGCGCACGCAGCCGCAAGGTGCTGCGTCCCAGTGGCCGGCTCGTGGGTCTGAACGCCCTGCCTTTCGGCACCGAGCACGCGCGCGCTGACATCACCGAGCGCATGGCCGAGGTGCAGCCCGGAACCGGCGCGCTGCGGGCAGTGCTGGACCTTGTCGCCGCCGGCCGGGTCCGGCCCGATATCGGCGCCGTGCTGCCGTTCTCCGCCTATGCCGAAGCGCATCGGCGCATCGAAACCGGCCGCACGCGCGGCAAGATCGTGCTGACCCTGCCGGGCTGAAACCTTTCCTGCAGCAGGGTCGGCGGCGCATTTCTGCGTTGCGCAGAAGCGTTCGTTGGGCTGGGGGCAACCGGGCAGCCCGTCGATAGCGGGCCAGTCGGGCCATCAACGTCCTCGCACCCCAGAGGCACCCCGGATTCAACAGTTTACGCCAATGTCCCGTCGCGCGGGAATTTCCGCGGCATGCGCGACAAGACCCCCCAGTGTTGGCTAAATTTGTCCCTAATCCCGACATTCTTGACGGGCAGGCTGCAGGCTTCTCAACTCAGCGAGCCTCGCCATGAAAAAAGTCCTTCTGCCTTTCTTCGCCCTGGCCGCACTGACGGCCTGTGGTACGGGCCCTGTGGGCACCGCATCGGAGACAGCAAGCGCTGGCGCAACAGCGTCCGCGGCGAGCAGGGCGCAAAGCGGCGTAACTGTCCCGACCGAAGGTTATGAAACCTACGTCACGCAGCACAACGGCTTTACCCGCGTGCGCCGCAGCAACCTGCAGCCGGATGACGAAGCGGTCCTGGCCCAGTTCGATTCCTCCGGGTCCGACTCGCCCGCGGGGTTTCGGCGCCTGATCGACATGAGCCAGTCGCCGCTGGCCAACCGGGTCCATGTCGAGGCGATTGGCGAGATGGACAGCTGGACAGACGGCAACGGCGATCCGGCCGAGGCACTGGAACGGGTCCTGCGCCTGACCACTGACGTCGAGCGCTTCACCCCGGAAGCCGTTGTCGCGGCAGGCGGCGAGATCGTGCTCTCTGGCACCGATTACAGCGTCGTGCGGATCGGCGAGATGCGCCCGTATGCCAATCAAAGCGACGATGGCGCGCTGTATCTGGCGCTGAACTTCGACCGGGAAACCGCCGCGATCCGGATCATCAATCGGACGCTCTACCAGCATTGCGCACAATGCCAGACGCAAGACCTGCGCCGCATCGACCTGTTGGGCGAGGATCTGCCGTTCAACGTGCAGACCGGTGCCTTTGGGGGCGAGGTCGAAGGCAATGTCTATGAACTGATGGTGCGCCTTGGCAGCCGAACGATCGATGTAAACGGCACGGTTCTGGGCCAGGTCGGCGGTTCGGAGCCGGGCTCGCTTGTGGCCGGTGGCGTGTTCGAGGCCTCGGGGTCGGGCACCTATGCGGGGCAGCCCATTGATGCCCAGGTCGAAGGGGTGTTCTGGGCGTCGAACTGAGCGGCGTTTCCGAAACGGCATCAAACAAAGGGAAACAAGGGCAGTTGTTTCGGAATTGCCCCTGCTTTGCCATGTTTCCGCCGCGACCGGCGCCTAACACCAGCCCTGTTCATCCTTGCTGCGAACAGGCCCGCCATGCTTTGCCGCGTCCTTCTTCTGTGCGTTCTTTGCGTCGTTGCCCCCGCATCCGTTCAGGCCGACGCCCTGGCGCGCGCCAGCCTTGCCGGGCTGTCCGGCTCGGAGCGGCTGCATCAGTTCGCGATGGGTCAGGCGCTGCTGGCCAATCGCGGCAATCCGGCGCTCACGCGCGCGATGCGGGTCAGCCTGCGGCGGGGGGGCTACTATCATGCCGGGCCTGGCGTTGCCGTGGTCTCGCGCGGCTGGCAGGTCGAGCCGGTTCTGGCCTATGACGCCAATATCAACGGCGGGTTCCTGAACGGTCAGTTCCGGGTCCATGGCCTGACCTTCGATGTCGATCCCACGCGCCGCGCGCTGTCCGGCATGGTCGGCGGTGCCCGCGTTCTGGGGCATATGCGCCTGTCTTATGGCGAGGGGCGCCATCTGGACCTGCGCGGCACGGTCGAGGGCGCCTATTCCCCGCAACATCGCATCGGCCGGGCCCGGGCGGATGTCGAAGCCTGCGCGCGCAACCATCTGAGCGGATGGAACTTCGCCGATCTGTGCCTGAGCGCCGGGCGCAGCTGGCGCAGTCTGGCGGTGAGCAATTCCGGCGCAGTCTCGATGTCGTTTTCACGGCTCCATGCCGCCCGTGCCAGCGAGCATGAATTTTCGGTCGGCGTATCGCGTCGTTTCAACGGCACCACGGCGCAGACGTTGCTTTCCATGGGATGGACCGCCGTCTGGAACCGGGCTGTCACCAGCCTGGACCTGACGCTGGGCGCCCCGGTCGCTGGCCAGACCGTCCTGCGCGAGCGGCTGCATGCCTCGGTCGCCTGGCGGTGGCAGGATCGAACAATGCGGGGCGGAATCTGGCACCAGCGCGCCAATGGCGGCAGTTTGCTGGGGGTCGGTCGTGCGGATCGGATCAGCGGCCTCAGCCTGTCGGTGCAGGCGCGCCCGAACATGACGGTCGAATTGGTACATCAGGTCACCCGCTCGTCGTTCGGCCTGTTCAACGAGAACCGCACGGGCCTGAATCTGCGCATCGATCTGGCGCGCCGGTAAGCCGGGCCCCTATTGGTCGAAACCCGCTTTCGCCATCATTCCGCCCTGACGGGCCGCCAGCAACCGGCATAGGGGGACCAGTTGCGAAAGGTGGTTGTGTCTCGGAAGTGGTGGAAATTCGACGGTGGCGTAATCTCCGGGTGAACTGCAACCCACCCAACCGGCGGCTGGAACCGCCAGGGAGATCACGCCATGAAGAAGAATACCGAGAGC
>SKNG01000299.1 GCA_007120685.1 Paracoccaceae bacterium
CGGTCCGACCTTGTGCGGTTCGGGTGGAAGGACGTCCGCGAGGATGAGGAGGGCGTCCTTTGGATCGGGTTCACCCAGCACAAGGGGCGCAACCGCCATCCGATCACACTGGAGATCCCGATCATCCCGGAACTGCAGCGCTACCTTGCTGATGACCGGGTGGGGGACGCGACCTTCCTGCTGAGCGAATACGGCAAGCCCTTCACGGCCGCCGGATTCGGCAACCGGTTCCGCAAATGGTGCGATGTAGCAGGCCTCGGCCACTGCTCCGTCCACGGGCTGCGAAAGGCGGCGGCCGCCCGATTGGCCGAACTCGGGTGCAGCGAATTCGAGATCATGGCGATCACGGGCCATCAGACCTCAAAGGAGGTCACGCGCTACACCAAGGGGGCTTCCCAGAAACTGCGTGCCGCCAGCGCGCTCGCGCGGCTCACGCAGACGCGTGAGACGGCGAAAAGTGTCCCACCTTTTGCGACCCGCCCGGGCGGTGGGACAACTTTGCCCTGCAACCGGCTGAAAAACTTAGAGATTTCAGATAAATGGCAGCCCGTAGGGGAATCGAACCCCTCTTTCCAGGTTGAAAACCTGGCGTCCTAACCGATAGACGAACGGGCCACTCTTTGCGTGTCGCCGTATTTAGGCCAGCCGGAAAGGGCACGCAAGAGGGTTTCGGACGTTCCAACAAGATTTGCAATTCGCAGGTATGGCAGGGTTTTTCGGCCTTCTCAGGCACAAGCAGCATCGTCCAGGCGAAGCTGAACGCGGTTGCGACCGCCGTAACTGTTGATCTCCAGCCGCCCGGCAACGTGAAACCGCTGCGCGCCCGCCTGGCGCAGCGCCAGCCCCAGGGGCGTATCGGCCTGATTGAAGCCGATGGCCTCCAGCGCCGGTCCGCTGCTGTCGGCCAGGCGAAGCCGCAGATGGCCCGCGCCGACCGTCCAGGCCTGCGTCACCGCAATCCCGGCAAAACCGAAGCGCGGCGCGGGTGCCGCCTGCCCGAACGGCCCTGCGCTCTCCAGCACATCGATCAGTTCCGGCGTCGCCGCTCCGGGCATCAGAAGCCCGTCCAGCCGCAAATCACCCGCACCGCCCGCGTTGGCACCCTGCCGCGCCAGAAGCGCGCCCAGCCGGTCCATCGCCGCCTCCAGCCGGGCGCGCGCCACCGTCAGCCCGGCGGCCATGCGGTGACCGCCGCCCTTGAGCAGCAATCCTTCGCCCGCCAGACGCTGCACCGCCGCGCCCAGATCGACGCCGCCCACCGACCGGCCAGAGCCCTTGCCCTGATCGCCATCCAGCGCGATCACCACCGCCGGCCGGTTCGCGGCTTCCTTCAGGCGTGCCGCCACGATGCCGATCACGCCCGGGTGCCAGCCCTCGCCCGCCGCCCAGACCAGCGGGCCGTCCATGCCGCGCGCCTCGGCTTGGGCCAGGGCCTCGTCGCGCACCAGGGCCTCGATGGCGCGGCGCTCCTCGTTCAGACGGTCCAGTTCGGCGGCCAGCCGCGCCGCCTCGGCGGGATCGGCCGTGGCCAGAAGCCGTGCGCCCAGATCGGCCGCCCCCACGCGCCCGCCGGCGTTGACCCGCGGCCCCAGCACGAAACCCAGGTGATAGGGTGCCGGCGGCGCATCCAGCCGCGCCACATCGGCCAGCGCCCGCAGACCGGGACGGGCACGGCGGGCCATCACCTTCAGGCCCTGACGGACGAAAGCCCGGTTCACCCCAACCAGCGGCGCCACATCGGCCACCGTGGCCAGCGCCACCAGATCCAGCATCGCCATCAGGTCCGGCCCCTGCACGCCGCGTCCCCGCAGCCGCCGGTTCGCCTCGACCAGCAGCAGGAACACCACTCCGGCGGCGCAGAGATGGCCCAGATCGCCGCTTTCGTCCTGCCGGTTGGGGTTGACCACGGCCAGCGCCGGCGGCAGCGCCTCGCCGCCCAGATGGTGATCGATGACCAGCACATCCGCCCCGCGCGCCGCGGCGACGGGGCCGTGGCTGAGCGTGCCGCAATCCACGCAGACGATCAGCTCGTGATCGGCGGCCAGTGCCGCCATCGCCGCCTCGTTCGGTCCGTAACCCTCGTCGATCCGGTCAGGAATATAGAGCGTGGCATCGTGGCCCAGGCTGCGCAGCCAGGTCAGCAGCAGCGCGGCCGAGGCGCCGCCATCGACGTCGTAATCGGCAAAGACGGCGATGCGCTCGCGCCCGGCCAGCGCCGCCAGCAGCCGGTCGGCGGCCGCCCCCATGTCACGCAGCCCCATCGGGTCCGGCAGCAGCGCGCGCAGCGACGGGGCCAGGAAATCCGCCACCCCGCCGGCGGCCACCCCGCGGCGCGCAAGCACGGCACACAATGGTGGGGGCAGGCGGGTGGCCTGGGCCAGCGCCTCCGCCCGGCGCGCCTCGTCAGCGGTCGGACCCAGCCAGCGCCGCCCGCTCAGCGACTGCGCCACGCCCAGAAAGGGCGCCGCCGCCGTGGCCGGGATCATTTCGCCGGGGTGCGATAGGTCATGCGCCGCACCGAGCCGGTCTTCGAGCGCATCAACAGCGTCTCGGTGGTCAGCCAGTTCGGCTCGCGCTTCATGCCCGGCACCAGGGATCCGTCGGTGACACCGGTAGCGGCAAAGATCACATCCGCCGTCACCATCTCGTCGCGGGTGTAGATACGGTTCAGATCGGTAATCCCGGCCTTGGCGGCGCGGGCGCGTTCCTCGTCGTTGCGGAACAGAAGCCGGCCCTGGATCTGCCCGCCCATGCATTTCAGCGCCGCCGCCGCCAGCACCCCCTCGGGCGCGCCGCCGGAGCCCATATACATGTCGATGCCGGTCAGATCCGGCTCGGCGCAATGCATCACGCCGGCCACATCGCCATCGGTGATCAGCCGGATCGCGGCGCCGGTCGCGCGCACTTCGGCGATCATGTCCTCATGGCGCGGGCGCTCCAGGATGCAGACGGTAATATCCTCGGCCGGCCAGCCCTTGGCGCGGGCCAGCGCGCGCACCCGCTCGGCCGGGGGCATGTCCAGCGTCACCGTATCCGGGGCGAAGCCCGGGCCGATGGCCAGCTTGTCCATATAGACATCCGGGGCGTGCAGCAGCGTGCCGCGCGGCGCCATGGCGATAACGGTCAGCGCGTTGGGCATGTCCTTGGCGGTCAGCGTGGTGCCCTCCAGCGGGTCCAGCGCAATATCCACCGCCGGGCCCTGGCCGGTGCCCACCTCCTCGCCGATGAACAGCATCGGCGCCTCGTCGCGCTCGCCCTCTCCGATCACTACCACGCCCTGAATATCCAGCATGTTCAACTGCATGCGCATCGCGTTGACGGCAGCCTGATCGGCTGCCTTCTCGTCGCCGCGCCCGACGAAATCGGCCGAGGCCAGCGCCGCCGCCTCCGACACCCGGGCCAACCCCAGCGAAAGCAGGCGGTCGTGAAATTCAGGTGTGCTGGCCATGGAAAATTCCTTCAGAAAGCGCTCTGGCCGCCCTTCTAGCCAATCGCGCGCCGCCCGCCAAGCCGCTGCGTCATCCGGAAAGACGAAAACCCCGCCGCGTCATCTTGCCCCAAATACTCAAGCAACGGCAAAGCTCGCCAGCCGGCCGGGTGCGGGGGAGGGCCGTGCTCAGCCGCCGCCCCGCGCCGTTTCGGCCAGCAGCGCGGCAATCAGGTCCTCGGCCGGAGCGGTGGCATCGGCCCGGCCATGGTGCAGCGCGTGCAGCATCGCCATCAGCGGCGCGCCGGGGTCCAGCGCCGCCAGTGTCCCGCGCCAGCCGGGATCGGCCAGATCGGCCGCGCTGACGCTGATGCCGGCGCCGAGGGGGGCGGGCTTCCATTTCTCCCAGTCCACCACCCGCAGCAGGTCGAATGCCAGATCCTGCCCGCGCCGGGGCGTTACCACGTTGGTCGGTTTCAGGTCCCGGTGCAGCGGGAACTGCGGCATTGCCTCGGCGAGGCGTGCCATCAACGGCAGCCGCGCGGCCAGCGCCTCGGCCTGGTCCGGCGCGATGCCGGCGCCGGCGGCCAGCCGGCGCAGCCGTTCGGGGTCGAACAGCACC
>SKNG01000010.1 GCA_007120685.1 Paracoccaceae bacterium
GATAATCCTGCATCCGGGCCTTCATCTCCGGATTTTCCAGATGCAGCCCGCCCACGCCGATGGTCAGCGACTTCTTCTTCGGAAACACCCAGCCATAGCCCCATTCCGCCGCGCCCAGGTCAATCTCGACGGTGCGGTCGGTCTTGTCGGGTCGCGGTGCCTCGACCTCCAGCGCGAAGCTGACTTGCGCCTGCTCATAGGCGCGGCCGTAAAGCGCCCGGGCAACGGCGCTGTTGATCCCGTCGGCCCCGACGATCACCGGCGCCTGCAGCACCTGCCCGTCGGTCAGGGTGACGCTGCCCGCCTGCGGGTCGACCGAGACCAGCCGCACCGGGGCGAAGACCTGGGCGCCGGCGGCGATGGCGTGGTCATGCAGCATGGCGTCGAAACGGCGGCGCATGGCCAGGTGGATGGGGGGCGCGTTCTCGATCACGCCCAGCGGCTTGCCGAACCACGCGAGGCGGAACCGGCGCGAGGTCAGGAACATCCCGCCGGTGACGGGCTGGCCGAAGATATCGGCCATGAAGCGCGCCGCGCGGCCGGTGATGGCGCCACCGCAGAGCTTGTCACGCGGGAAGGCCGACCTGTCCAGAAGCGCCACGCGCAGCCCACCGCGCGCCGCGACGGTGGCGGCGGCGCTGCCGGCAGGGCCGGAGCCGACGGTGATGACGTCGAAATGCTGGGTCATGCGGGTTGTCCGGCAGGTTGGGGTGGGCCTTGCGCCTGATGTAGCGCAATGGGATGGGGAAGGAAAACCGGATCGTTGCGCATCGGCGGCGCCGGGGCAGGGGGGCGCTGCCCCCCTCGGGCCTGCGGCCCTCACCCCCCGGCGTATTTGAGGCAAGATGAGGGTTGGCGGCGCCGGGTTGGCGGGCGTGGGTCAGAGTTTGGCAGCCGTGGTGCGCAGCTCGAATTTCTGGATCTTGCCGGTCGAGGTCTTGGGCAATTCCTGGAACAGCACCCGCTTTGGTGTCTTGAACCCCGCCAGCCGGGCGCGGCAGAAGGCGATCAGTTCGGCCTCGTCCGCCGTCGCGCCGTCCTTTACCTCGACAAACGCGCAGGGCACCTCGCCCCATTTCGCGTCCGGCCTGGCCACCACGGCGGCCAGCAGCACGGCGGGGTGCTGCATCAGCACGCCTTCCACCTCGACCGAACTGACATTCTCGCCGCCCGAGATGATGATGTCCTTGGCGCGGTCGGCAATCTTGATGTAGCCGTCGGGGTGCCGGTAGGCGATGTCGCCGGAGTGGAAATAGCCGCCCTCGAATGCCTTTCGCGTGGCTTCGGGGTTGCGGTAATAGCCCTTCATCACCCCGTTGCCGCGATGCATGATCTCGCCCAGCGTCTGCGCGTCGCGCGGGATGGGGGTCATGTTTTCGTCGGTGACGGTGACATCCTCCATGAAGGGCATGGCGACGCCGGTGCGGGCCTTGACTGCCGCGCGTTCGTCTGGCGGCAGACTGTCGAAGCCGTCGTGCCAGGTGCATTCGGTGGCCGGCCCGTAGGTTTCGGTCAGCCCGTAGACCTGGGTGACGTTGAAGCCCAGCGGCTCGATCGCGGCCAGCGTGGCGGCGGCGGGGGGCGCGCCGGCGGTGAACACCTCGACCACATGGTCGAAGGGCAGGCGCTCGCTTTCCTTCGCGTTGATGATGGTGTTCAGCACGATCGGCGCGCCGCCGAAATGGGTCGCCCCTTCGCGCGCGATGGCGTGATAGATGCCGGGCGCGGTGATGTCGCGCAGGCAGACCATCGTGCCACCCAGCAGGGGCAGCATCCAGGGGTGGCACCAGGCGTTGCAGTGAAACATCGGCACGATGGTCAGGTAGCGGGGGTAGAGCGTCAGCCGCCAGCTGATTACCTGCCCCATCGCCGCCAGATAGGCGCCGCGGTGGTGATAGACGACGCCCTTGGGCCGCCCCGTGGTGCCGGATGTGTAGTTCAGCGCCAGGCTTTCCCATTCGTCCTGCGGCATCACCCAGTCGAATGCGGGATCGCCCTTGGCCAGCAGATCTTCGTAAAGCTGGTGGCGGCCCGAGGGGACATGCCGGGCCTCATTGTCCGGCACCTCGATGATCACCGGCGGGTCGGTGCGGCCCTCGATGGCGGCCTCGGCGAGCGGCAGGAAGGCGGTATCGACCAGCACCGCCTTTGCCCCGCCATGCTCCAGGATATAGGCCACCGTATCCACATCCAGCCGGATGTTGATGGCGTTCAGGATGGCGCCGCAGGCGGGCACGCCGAAATGCGCCTCGGCATGGGCGGGCAGGTTGGGCAGGAGGGTGGCCACCACATCACCCGGCCGCACGCCCAGCCCGGCAAGGCCGGAGGCCAGGCGCGAGACCCGCTCGGCATAGTCCGCATAGGTCCGCCGCGTGGCGCCATGCACCAGTGCCTCGCGCGCCGCAAAGATATCGGCCGCGCGCTTCAGACTGGAAAGCGGGGTCAGCGGCACATGGTTGGCCGCGCATTTCTCCAGTCCCGTCTCGTCTGCCAGCCAGCCCATTGCCTGCCTCCCTGTTGCCCGATGCGCCGGATTCCCGCAGCCATATTGGCGGTGCGAGGCGCGGCAGGAAACCCCCCAAGCGTGCCCGCGCGACCATCAAACGGGCGGCGCGGGCGCGCAGGCATCGCCGTTACTGCCCCTAAGGGTTGATAAGGCGGATGGCAGGATAGGCCGGAGGTGTTTCCGACCGCGCAATGATCGGTGCCGAATCATCGGTGCTTTCGCGCCAATTAAGGCAAGAACCGGCCTTTCCGCGCATCAACCGCGTCGTTTTCGCCTGATTGTGTTCGCGAACGGGTCAATGCTGTCGTCGATTTCACAACAATTCCTTAAAGCGCGCCTTCTTTGGCCATCGCCTGTGGGTTGAATGCCATCTGTCGAACTGTTGGGAAGGCAGAGGGATACGACCATGTTTCAACACTGGAAGAACGAAGCGAGCAATCGCAAGCCGAATATCCTCTATTCTGTTTCCGATCGAAGCGATTTCTGGCCGGTGCGGGTTAGGGGCGAGGCGCTGGGGAACCCGGATTCGGATGGCGGCCTGACCGGCAGCGGCATGATTGCCGGCACACTGGTGGCGACCGAGATGGGCTGGATGGCCGTGCAGGACCTTCGGCCCGGCGACCGGGTGGTGACCTTCGACAACGGTATGGTGCCCCTGCGCGAGGTCAGGGCCAGCCGCCTGAATACGCATGCCGGTCATCTGCCGCGGGCTTTCTGGCCGCTGCGCCTGCCCGAAAGGGCGCTGGGCAACCGGCAGGAGATGCTGCTGCTGCCCGAGCAGTCGGTGCTAGTCGAATCCGATCATGCCGAAACGCTCTATGGCGACCCGTTCGTGCTTGTCGGGGCAGCCGCGCTGGAAGGCTACAACGGCATCGAGCGTGTGATGCCGGGTATCCAGCTCAAGGTCTTGTCGCTGCGCTTCAACGAGGATCAGGTGGTCTATGCCAACGGCATGGTGCTGCTGCAATGTTCACATGACGAGGCCTGGATTGCCCGGTCGCCGGAAGACCTGATGGAGCTTGGCCGCAACAGCCGTTACCTGTCGCTGCCGCGCGCCCAGGGCAAGCAGCTGATTGGCGCGATGCGTCAGGCGGAAGCCGGAGGGGCGCCGAAGGTTTCGGCATCGGGCCGCTGACCGCCCCGCGCCGCCGATAAAGAGTGCCGCCGATAAACAGCCCCTCGGCGCACCGGGGGGCCTTTTGCTGTGGGCTCAGGCGGCCTTGTCGGTGGTCTTGCCGTAGAAGCTCTCGCCCTTGGCCGCCATGTCGCGCAGCATTTGCGGCGCCTTGTAGCGAGGGCCGAAGCGCGCTTCCAGATCGTCGCACATGGCCACCACGGCCGCCGCGCCCTTGATGTCGATCCAGCCGAAGGGCCCGCCGGACCAGGGCGCGAAACCCCAGCCCAGGATGGCGCCGACATCGCCTTCGCGAATGTCTTCCAGCACGCCCTCTTCCAGCGCGCGTACCGCTTCCAGCACCTGCGGCAGGATCAGGCGGTTCTTCACCTCTTCCAGCTCCGGCTGTTCGTTGCGGGGGCTGAA
>SKNG01000406.1 GCA_007120685.1 Paracoccaceae bacterium
GGCGGGCTGCCGGCGGGCAGCACCGTGGCCAGACAGGTGAAACGGGCGCGGTTCAGCATCCGATCCTCGCGCCGGCGGAACAGGTCGATCCCGCGCTCGCCGCCGATGGCGAAATCGGGCAGATCAAGGTTCATGCTGCCTCCCCGTGCCGCTTCATGGCGTGTCGACGCATGTTCTGCCACCCTATAGCCGCGTGATGACCAGATCGTGGCAGATCAGACGGAAATTCTGCGCCCCGCGGGGCAGGATGATCGACAGTTTGGGCGCATGCGCCCGGGCCAGCAGATCCGCAGCGAACTGGCGCCGCACCTGCACCGTGCCCCAGTCGGGGCAGCTGTGGACATGGCCTTCCTCGAACCGATGCGTGCGCCGGCCCAGCCCGTCGCGCCTGAAGACCGAAAGCGCGGTTTCGAACAGGAAACCCTGCGCGCTGCCCAGGATCAACCGGCAATCGAGCCCCTCGCCAGGGCCGACAAGGCCGTCCAGCGCAAACTCCACGGCGCTGAAATCGCGCGTCTCGGGCAGTTGCACCTCCAGCCGCCGGGCGGCGGCATCGGCGTAAAGCAACTGTCCGGGCACGGAGAAGCCCTGCGACAGGGTGAACCGGTCCAGAAACGGGCTCGCCGGCTCCAGGCTGTGGCCGATCTGGCGGCCGTCCATGGCGCGCCACAGGGCATAGGCCGGCTGCTCCGATCCGGCATCGATCCGCGCTGCCGCGCCGGCCCCGCCGGAAAGCCGGCTTTCCACCGCCTGCAGTTTCTCGCGCACATAGCCCATCTCGCCGTTCAGCTTGTGCCAGAGCGCGCTGGTCTCGTCGTTGAGTTCCTTGACGATGGTCGCCGCGATGCCGCGCATCAGCCCCGGCAGGGACTGGGTAGCGTCCTGTCCGGGCGGGCTGTGCGCCTCGATCCGCGCCAGATCGGCGAAGAGGCGCCAGTCATAAGAGGGGTTGTCGACCGTGTTCAGTGCCGCCGTGCGGCCGGTGTCCTTGCTGCGCGTCACCCGGCGGTGGTGAAAGGCCAGCGGCCGGTCCAGCACCGCCAGCCGCCAGCGCTGCAGGAAGCGGGTCATGAAGGCGCGATCCTCCATGACGTCGAATTCGGCCGGAAAGCCGCCGATCTCGGCCACCTTGTCGCGGTCCAGCAGCCATTGCACCGGGTAAAGGTCATGGCGGTAGGTGGCATAGGCGACGGGATTGACGAAGAAATCGCTGCGCCGGAAGGAGGGCGCCAGCCAGTCCTCGCCCAGCGGCAGGATGCTCTCTTCGCCCGGCGCGCCCGGGTCTGACGGCGCCGCCGCCGGGGTTCTCGCCACCGTCGTCGCCGTTTCCGCCGGTTCCAGACCCGAATCCTCCACATCGGCAAGCGCCGTCTGTTCGCAATCCGCGGGCAGGATATCCTCGCGCAGCGCGGTCAGCAGCGCCATCACCCCGCCCAGATCGGCGACCAGGGGCCGGGTGGCGCGGTGGAAGGCCACGAGGCTGGCCATGAAATCGGGATGCCAGCTGTCGTCATCATCCAGGCAGCCGATCAGGTCGGTGTCCAGCTGCGCAAGCCCGGCGTTGAAGGCCGCCGCGCGGCCGATCGAGGCGGGGTTGTGCAGGATGTCCAGCCGATCGGCCGGAAACGGGCTGCCGGCCGCGCGCAGGGCGTCAAGCGCGGCCTCGACGGCCCCGGGCGCGCCACCGTCATTGACCAGCGCCACCCGCCAGTCGCCATGGCTCTGCGCGGCGACCGATGCCAGCGCCCGGCGCAGGAACAGCGGCCGGTTGCGGGTGCGGATCACCACACCGACCGAAGAAGCCCCTTCACGCATCGCCCGCCATAGTTTTCTGCCCATCTGCCTGTCGGCTCGCCGCGCCGGAGCGCCACCTTTCATCAGTTAACCCGGCTTTTCGCGCCGGTCCATCAATAATACGCTAAATCTTGTGTGCCGAGCCTGTTGTCCCGCTTTCCCAACCCGGTCTGCTTCCATGAAAGCTGCGTGCTGGAGCCGGCCGCGAATCCGGCGGCAGGGCGCTTGACTTTCCTGTCGCGTTTTTCCATAGAGCGCGCGCAGGCCCCGGGCATCCGCGCGGGGTCTGCGCTGTTTCAACATTCCCCTCGCGATGGCGGGGGCGCAGTCCGACGGCGGCCAGCGGCCGAAACGCCCGCGTGCAGCGGGGGCCACAGGGCGCGGAAAGCCAGAAAGGAAGCGACCGATGTTTGCGGTCATCAAGACAGGCGGAAAGCAGTATCGCGTGCAGGCGGGTGACGTCCTGCGCGTGGAGCGGCTGGCCGCCGAGGCGGGCGAGACCGTCCAGTTCAACGACATCCTGATGCTGGGTGGCGACGCCCCCGTGGTGGGCACGCCGCGGGTTACCGGCGCTGCCGTGCAGGCGCTGGTCATCGACCAGATCAAGGGCGAGAAGCTGATCCATTTCGTCAAGCGCCGGCGCAAGCATTCCTCGCAGCGCACCAAGGGCCACCGCCAGAAGCTGACGCTGGTCCGCGTGACCGACATTCTGGCCGAGGGCGCCGAGGGGACGGGCGTGAAGGAAGCCATCGGCTCGGGCAAGGTGAAGGACAATGGTGCTGCGGCACCGGCTGGCGCGCCGGCGCCGAAGGCCGCGGCCCCCAAGGCGGCGCCTGCCGCCGCCGCGCCGGAAGCCGAGATTGCCGCCACGCGCCCGGCGAACCTGCTGACGGAAGCGCGCGGCGGGCAGCCCGATGACCTGAAGCGGATTTCCGGCGTGGGGCCGAAGCTGGAGGGGCTGTTGCACAAGAACGGCGTCTTCCACTTTGACCAGATTGCCGCCTGGTCACCCGAGGAAGTGGCTTACATGGACGATCAATTGTCGTTCAAGGGCCGCATAGCGCGGGACAACTGGATCGAACAGGCGGCCGCGATGGCCGCCGAGAAGGAGTAACGGCTCATGGCACACAAGAAAGCAGGCGGTTCCTCGCGCAACGGGCGCGATTCTGCCGGGCGCCGTCTGGGCGTGAAGATCTACGGTGGTCAGGAAGTGGTCGCCGGCAACATCATCGTGCGCCAGCGCGGGACCAAGCATTTCCCGGGCGAGGGCGTGGGCATGGGCCGCGACCATACGCTCTTTGCGATGACCGACGGGCACGTGCAGTTTACCCGGGGCCTGAAGGGCCGCAGTTTCGTATCGGTGGTACCGGCAGCCGAGACCGGTCCGGCGGAATAGGCGCGCGCGCCGCCATTCCCGGGGCCGGCAGGGAAACCGCCGGCCCTTTTTCGTTGTATACGTACTGCGGCGCGCGGCCTGATCCGGCGGGGTCCGTTCGGCGCGACGGTCGCGGGAATCTGAAGGGGGGATGCCGTTGATGAGGCTGAATGTGACGCCTCGGTCGGCGATGACGGATGCCAGATCACTGCCCGTGATCGCGGGCACCCGATTGGTGCTGCGGCCCTTGCACCGCCAGGATGCGGCGGCGCTGGCCCGGTTTGTGTCCGACCGGCGCGTGGCAGAGGGCACGCGGTCGATCCCGCACCCTTTGCCGCAGGGCGCTGCGGATACCTTCATCGACCGGGCACTTTCCGTAGACCGGGAAGAGGATGTCTGGGCGATGGATGGCAGCGCTGCGGGGTCGGCGGCGCTCCTGGGTGTGATTTCGCTCAAGCCGCTGGACCGGCAGCAGAGCCAGGTGGGCTACTGGGTGGCGCCGGCCTTCTGGAACACGGGGCTGGCGTCCGAGGCGGTGGGGCTGATGGTAGGTGCCAATCCGCAGTCGGCGCGCACGCTCTTTGCCGAAGTGTTTCAGGACAACCCGGTTTCGGCCCGGGTGCTGACCAAGGCGGGGTTCGAGTTCATCGGCGATGCCGAGGCCTGGTGCGTGGCGCGCGGCCGGATCGTGCCGACCTGGACCTATATCCGGCGGATGTGACGCCCGGCCCCGCGCCCGATCATCGCTGTGACATGCGCGTCAAACGAAAAAAGGGGTAGCCGACTATGCTGCCCCTTTTTTGACCGATGATTGACTGTCTGCGCGCGGATCAGTTGTCGCTGTA
>SKNG01000136.1 GCA_007120685.1 Paracoccaceae bacterium
GCGCCCAGCAGCCGCGTGCGGTCGCCGATTTCTTCCGGCGTCAGGGGCAGGTCCCGGAACAGATCGTCAAGCCGCGCGGGCCCGTCCATGCTCAGCCGGGCCGGGGCCTGCTGCGGATCGATGAGCCAGAGGCTCTTGAGGAAATCGTCGATCCGGTGGCGCGGGATCGTCAGGCGCAGCGGTGCCGCGCCGAGGGTCGCTCGCGCCTCGATCATCGCCAGCCCCGCCGTCGACAGCGTGACCGCCTCTACCCGCAATGGGGTCTCGGCGCGCGGTGCCGTGGCCAGGCACAGCGCCAGTGCCGCCAGCAAACCGGCGGTCGTGCGGCGCAGCATACCATTGCTTGCGTCAGCGGGCCGGGGATCGGGCGCTGCGATGGATTGCAGCGGCATTCTGCGCATCGGTGCTGTCATGAACAGGCTCCCTTTGGCCGTCTCTCTGCAGGCTGGCCGAGTCCCGGCAACTGTGCCCACTGTCGGTGAAGCCGGCAAGTAGGCGGTGATCAAATGCCCGGCAAGCCGGCGACCCGGCGCCGAACGGCACCGAATGAGGTGTCTACGGCGAGGGCGGGGCGCAACCTGTCGCGTCCTTGCCGCCGTCAAGCACGTCCCTTTATCCGGGACGCAGGGCGGTCATTGTGCCGGCGTCGGCCGGGTAGTGCGCGATGCCGGGCGGTTGCGTCCGGTTTGACCCCCGAAGAGCGCGCACAGGGAGCGGCCGCGACTGTGCTTTGTAGCAGCCGGTGCGCCCTGATTGGGCTGCCGGGAACCGGCGTTCGTATCGTCTCATGGGGCCGGGCGGCTTGAGGCGGAAAGGCGGAGGCCGGGTTTTCCGCTCCGGTAGCAGGATCAGAGCCTGAGGTTCAAGGATCGTCGGCCAGCAACGCCTCGGCGATGGCGCGCAGCGCCTCGCTCTGATCGAGCAAAGCCGCATTCCGCCGCATCTGCGCAGCCTCGGGCCGTGCCGACAGGGGCGCCGGCACGGTGGGCGTCGCTGTCGGTTCTGCACCGGTCGTACCGGCAGCCGGCCGCGACGTCCCCGGGGAAGCCGACGCCGCGGCTTCAGCTTGCGTCCCGGATGGCTGATCCGGAGGCAGCGACGACGCCGCTTCGCCCGGGACGGGCGGCATCGCGGCGTCGCCCGGGACGGGCGAGACAGGTGCGTCGCCCGGGACGGGCGAGACAGGTGCGTCGCCGGGGGCACTGGCAAGAGCCTCCACCAGCCTGAACAGGGCAGCCGGGTTCGCGGCGACGCCCGTCGCTGCGTCAACGGCGTCCGGCAGGGATGGTGCTGCCCCTGGCGCGGACGACTGGCGTTCCGCCCCCGCTCCGGCCGCCGCGCCAGAACGCGCTGTCGGTCCCGGTTCCCGCTCCTCTTCTCGCGCCGTGGCCCCGTCCTGCCGGGCTCCCGCGCCGGGGTCGGTGCCGGACAGGCTGTCAGGGCTCGCCCGGACCTGCGTATCTGGCCCTGCCGCAGCGCCAGCCGCCGCGCCACGCGTTGTCTGCGCTGCGGCCGGGTCAGCCGCTGTCACTGCCTCGCCGGTTGCCGGCGCGGCCCGAAGCAGGGCTGCGGCCGCCTGCCAGTCCCCTGCCGTCATCGCCAGACGCGCGGCTGCGTGATTGGCGCCGCCCTCCGCCAGGGCCGTGATTGCCGCTTCGGTCGCGCCGAGCCCGCGCAGGGCACGCGCCAGAAGCTGACGCGCCATATGTGCCTCTTCGGCCGTTTCTTCCTCGGGCTGGTCGCCGGGCGCGGCAAGCAGCGGTATCGCTTCGGCGGGGCGATTGGCCATCAGATGGGCCTCGGCCAAAAGCAGCCGCTGCGCCCGGTCCACGGGCGGGGAAAGCATCGGGATCGCCATCCGCTCCAGGCCGTTATCGACAAGGCGGGCGCCGAGCGCGGTACGGGTGGCATCGGTCAGGCTGTCGGGCTGGTGATCGTCGCGGGTAAGGAAGAGGACCAGAAAACGTCTGTCATCGGCCTCCTCTGCCGCGCGCCGCCACAACAGGTCGGTCAGGGCCGCGTCTCGCCGCCGATCCTCGGCCGCGGGGCCCAGCCATCGGCGCAGGCGGTCCAGCGTCTCGAACCCCGCCTCGAACTCGGCCTCGGCCGCACGCAGCCGGATCACGCTGTCCATCAGTGCGATGCCCTGCGGATGGCGGCGCAGCGTCCCGGCGGCGGCCTCTGCCTCGTGCAGCAGCGCGGGATCCGGGCGGGTGCCGGTTTCCAGCATAAGCCGCAGCCGCAGCGCCAGCGTGTCGGCGTCGGCGGTCCCGGGCTGGGCGGCCAGGGTTGCGGCAGCGTCGAGCGCGGCGCCGCGAGCATGGTCGAGCAAGGCCGAAGGCAGGGCCGGCAGCGCCGTGCCGGCCGGCCCGGCAAGCTGAAGCGTGCTCATCACCATCCGCGCCTGATCAAGCGCGCCGGCATCGATGAGCCTTTCCATGAGCGGGACGCCGAAGAGGCGTTTCAGGGGGGCTGGCAGGTTGGCGAAGCTGATCGCAAGATCATCCGCCGCGCTGCCGTCAATCCGCTGCCCGCCGCCGGCCAGCGCCGCGACAAGACCCGCCGGGCCCGGACATCCCGCCAGGCTCGTCAGATGCAGGCGTGAGTTTGACTGACGGTCCTCCAGCAGGTCGGCAAGACCGCGCAGCACGTCATGGCCGGCCAGCGGGGCACGGGCGGTATCGATCAGTTGCCGCGCCTCGGCGCCGAAGCCGTTGCGCAGGTAGAGCCGCACCAGATCGGCAAGCGCCGCGTCGTCCTGGCGGTCGAATTCGCCCTCCAGGCGTTGCATCAGCGCGCCGCGGGCATGGGCGAAGTCGGTGCCACCGGGCTGAGCCAGGAAATCGAGCGCCGCCGTCTGTTGACAGGCGGCACGCGTCGTCATGTCCGGGTCCGAGGCGTCGGGCATACCGCGTTGCAGACCGCTGGCAATGCGCACCTGTTCCGGCTGCGCGTCGGGTTCTTCAAGGCGCAGCGCCGGCAGCAGGCGGTTCTCCGGTTGCGCCACCCCGCTGCCGCTCAGCAACCCCTGTGCCACCGCCTCGGCCATGCCGTGCGCCAGTTGCCGGCTCAGAGCCGCTGCATCTTCCTGAATCGCCTCTGCGGCGCGCGCCTGCGGACCGGCTGCCAGCGGTCCGCCTGATGGCGCTGTCTGTGCGCGCAGCGCCTCGGCCAGGTTCTGTCCGGCACGGCCGGCAAGCGCGTCGGACATACCGGTCATGCCCGCGAGAGCTTGACCCCCTGCATCGGTCGGCGCCGAGGACATGGCCGGCGGGCGGGTCGCGGAGAGGTGGTCATCCTCTGGCGCCATCGCGGGAACGCGCGCTGGCGATCCGGCCCCGGCTATGGTGATGACCTGATCGCCGGGGGGCGGGTCCAGGATGTCCAGCACGATCAGCCCGGCCCTGTCCTCGAAGGCGCGGATAGGGCAGTCGCAGCCCAGTTGCAGTTCCAGGCCGTCTTCGCGCCGCTCGATCGCGCTCAGCCGGTTGCGGCCGATCCGGTCGAAGGCACGACGCAGGTCGACGCTTGCATCGCTCGGTTGAAGCGCCAGCACATGGCGCTGATCCGCGCCCTGCAGCGACCAGTCCAGCGGCCGGCTGGACTGCAGCACGATCCGGGTGAAGCTGCCGTGCTCGCCCCCGGTCACCGTGACGCGCGGCGCGCCCTCTTGTGCCGGGGCGGCGGTGGCGGCGGCGATCAGGCCGGCAGCGGCCACAAACGCCCGCAGCGCCTGGCCGAGGGTGGCCCCTCGCGCGCTGCGCCTGCTCGCGCCATGGCGCCCTGGCGGTATCATGCTGCCTCGCGCTTGAGGGCGCGCATGGCTTCCTCCAACTCGCCATAGCCCGGGCGCACGGAATGCGGTGTGTTCTGGCGGCCGACTTCGATGCACATGCTGGCCGGGTGGTTATGCAGATTGGCGATCAGCACCTCGCGGATCAGCTTGTAGAAATGCGCGTCTTCCTCGATCACCGAGCGCATGCGATTGGCGAAGGGGCCGACGAAGGCGTA
>SKNG01000357.1 GCA_007120685.1 Paracoccaceae bacterium
CCACGGTGAATTGCGCGCCGTTGGGGCGCGCGATCAGCATGCGACAACTGTTCGTGCCCAGATCGAGCGCGGCATAAAGCGCCGGCCCCTCGGGCCCTTTCTGGCGCGTCGGTCCTGCCGGTTTCGGAGTCCGCGGCCGCTGGCTGGCCGGTCTCGACGATTGCGGGCGCGCCGCCGCGCCAGCGGGACGCTCGGGCGTCATTCTACGCCCTCCATTCGGTGTTGAGACAAGGGTAATCCGGCACGACGCACCGCGCAAGCGCCACTGTGCATCCGGGGGCGAATTGGCTGGTAGGGCCGGCGAAAGACCCTAAGGCAACCGCGGCGACAAAGCGCTCGCACCGACACACGGCGCCTCAACTGGCCGTGACCACCCCTTTCAATCCTGCGGGCCACCCCAATGTTGAACATTGCAAGCGCGCGCTCGAAGCGCCGCGGGACATCCCGGCGGTCCGGAAGAAACTTACGGGCGCCGGCAAAAACGGCTCGCAACCGAGCCGTAGAGAGTGGAGAAGAAAAATGAAACGGTTCTTCCTTGTCGCAGCAATGATCACGGCCGGTGCTGCCGGTGCCCATGCGGGCACGATCGGCACCGCCCCCGCCGAGCCGGAGATCCCGGCGCCGGTGGCGCCGATGCCGGTGGCCGCCTATGACTGGAGCGGTGGCTATGTCGGCACGGGTCTGACCTTTGGCCGAGCCCAGCACCGCACGCCCAACAGTCCGCAATTCTGGCCCAACGGCTCTGGTGCGGGGCTGAGCGGCTTTGCCGGCTACAACTGGCAGAACGGCAACACGGTCTTCGGCGTCGAGGGTCACCTGGCCGGCAACCGCATGCGCGGCAGCACCGATCTGGGCGCCCCGACCGGTGAGATCCGCACCGACCTGCGGTCATTGGCGTCGATCCGGGGTCGTGCGGGCGTGACGGCGGATCGCACGCTGTTCTTCGTCACGGGCGGCAGCGCGCTGGGATCGGTGCGCCATACCGGCACCGACCTCGGCATCCAGGAGACCAACAATGTCCGCGGCATCGTGGTCGGGGTCGGCGTTGAACATGCCATTACCGACGGCATTCATATCCGCGGCGACCTGGAGCATTACCGGTTCCGCAGCCGTGACTTCAACACCGCCGGGGCGGGGTCCTTCCCCGATGTGCGCTCGCGGTCCAACCTGGCGCGGGTCAGCGCGGTGTTCCGCTTCTGACCAGACGTCGGCGGGTTGCACCCCCCGCAGCCCGGAAAGCCCGGCCCCCGCGGCCGGGCTTTTTTCGTGTCCGCCTCGGCCGCGTGATCGGTCCTGTCGCTTGTCGCCGTTACCGCGTCGCAATCTGCCAGACCCAGCGCAGGCCAGCGCCTATGAAGGGCGGCAAGATCAGGAAGGGTAGCAGCATGCATCCGGTCACGGTGGTTTTCTGGCGCGACATCCCGGCGCAGGTGATCGTCGGCAAGGGCCGGCGCGGGGCGAAGCGGCACCTGGGCGCGCGGTTCGAACAGGCCATAGACCGCTGCGCAATGAAGGTCGGCGCGCGCGATGCCGACGCCTATCTGGCCGAATGGCGCAAGGCGCCGCCCTTCGATGTCGCTGGCGAGGCCGAAGATGTCGCAGTCGCCGAGGCCGCACGGCTGGAAGCGGCCTATGACGACGACAGGTTGCGCAGGCTGATCGCCAATGACGGCTGGGACGCGCGGGCTTGAACTGGGTGGAGGCACTGATGGCACTGTTTCGTTTTCCGCGGAAGGGCGCGGCCGGCACGCCCGGCACCGCCGACCTGAGGGCTTTCCTGCAGGGGTTCTCCATCGAGGTGATGCCCCGTACGGCCGAGAAGATCGACGATTTCCGCGCCCTGCTGCCCGCCGGCACCCGCGTCTACATCGCCCATATCGACGGCACGCCCATCGACGATATGGTCGCCACCGCCGCCCGGCTGCGCGCCGAGGGGTTCGAACCGATGCCGCATTTCCCCGCCCGCATCATCGCCGACCGGGCCACGCTGGCCGATTGGGTGTCGCGCTACCGGGGCGAGGCGGATGTGCGCCAGGCGCTGCTTCTGGCCGGCGGCGTGGCGAAGCCGAAGGGCGATTTCCATTGCTCGATGCAACTGCTGGAAAGCGGTGCCTTTGATGGCTTTGACCGCCTGCACGTGGCCGGCCACCCCGAGGGCAACCGCGACATCGACCCCGATGGCAGCGACCGGATGGTGATGGAGGCGTTGCGCTGGAAACAGGCGTTTGCCGAGCGGACGGATGCGAAGATGGCGCTGGCGACGCAGTTCTGTTTCGACGCCAAACCGGTGATTGCCTGGGCCGAGCGGCTGCGGGCCGAGGGGATAGCGCTGCCCATCCACATCGGCGTCGCCGGTCCGGCCAAGCTGCAGACGCTGATCAAATTCGCCATCGCCTGCGGTGTCGGCCCCTCGCTGAAGGTGCTGCAGAAGCGGGCGCTGGATGTGTCCAAGCTTCTGCTGCCCTTCGAGCCCGATGCCTTTGTCGGCGCGCTGGCCGCGCAGAAGGCCGCCGATCCGGGCTTCGGCATCGAGGCGGTGCATCTGTTCCCGCTGGGCGGCATCCGCGCCACAGCCGACTGGACCAAACGCCACGGCCAGCGCCCGATGCGCGTCGCTGCCTGACCTGAAAGCCCTGCCCCCATGACCCGCACCGTTCTGGAATCGGCCACGAAAACCGTGGTCATCGGCTTTGACGAGCCCTTCTGCGTGATCGGCGAGCGCATCAACCCCACCGGCCGCAAGAAGCTGGCGGCGGAACTGGAACTCGGCGATTTCACCACCGTCGAGCGCGACGCGCTGGAACAGGTGGCCTGTGGCGCCTCGGTGCTGGATATCAATTCCGGCGCCGTCTTTTCCAACCGCATGGCCGAGGACCCGCGCTATGCGGACAACAATTTCGTCGAACCGCCCCTGATGCGGGAGCTTTGCGCGCGGGTGCAGGCGCTGGTCGATGTGCCGCTTTGCATCGACAGCTCGGTGCCCGAGGCGCTGAAGGCGGGGCTGGAAGCCACCGCCGGCCGGCCGCTGCTGAACTCGGTCACGGGCGAGGAAGAGCGGCTGGAGGCGATCCTGCCGCTGGTGAAGCAATACAATGTGCCGGTGGTGGCGATCTCGAACGACGACACGGGTATTTCCGAGGACCCGGACGTGCGTTTCGCGGTGGCGAAGAAGATCGTCGAACGCGCCGCCGACCATGGGATCGCGGCGCATGACATCGTGGTCGACCCGCTGGTGATGCCGATCGGTGCGATGGCCAGCGCCGGGCAGCAGGTGTTTTCGCTGGTGCGCCGGCTGCGGGCCGAACTGGGCGTGAACACCACCTGCGGCGCGTCGAACATCAGTTTCGGCCTGCCCAACCGGCACGGCGTCAACGCGGCCTTTCTGCCCATGGCCATCGGTGCGGGCATGACCAGCGCCATCATGAATCCGGTCCGCGCCGCCGAGATGGAGGCGATCCGCGCCGCCAACATGCTGATGAACCACGACCCCAACGGCGCCGAATGGATCCGTCTGGCGAAGGTGCTGGAAGCGGTGAAGGCGGGCGCGGATTTCGCCGAGGCGATGCGCGCTGCCACTGCTGCCGCCAGCGGCCGGCGCGGCGGCCGGCGCGCGCGCGGCTGACCCCGGCCGGGCGAGCGAATACGACCCGGGTTTCCAGGCCCGTGTGTTGCGGCGGGGGCGTGCCGTGAAGTGGCTACTTGATGCAGATCAACGCCAAGTGCAACAATCGCCGTCAAGAATCGCCGCGCACAATCAAACGGGAGAGAGGAGACCCTCATGTACAAGAACATTGTCGTTGCCGTCGATCTGGCGCATGGCGAAGCGGGCAAGGCGCTGCTGGACCGCGCCAAGGCGCTGGCCGATCAGGGTGGCACGATCCGGCTTCTGCATGTGCTGGAGGACGTGCCCAGCTATATCGCCGCCGAACTGCCGCGTGACCTGAACGAGCGCCGCACCGCCGAGGCCAAGGTGGAACTGGGCGTGCTGGCCGAAACCGC
>SKNG01000090.1 GCA_007120685.1 Paracoccaceae bacterium
CAGCCGTTTCAGCGCCTCGCGCGCCAGATGCGCATGGCCGGGATGGGGCGGGTCGAAGGAGCCGCCAAGCAGCCCCACGGTCTGGCCGGGCTGGGCATTGGGCAGGGGCCAGCGCATCATGGGATCAGGTCTTTCGTTGCCGATACCGGCAGCTTAACCCTTTGAGCGGGTTCAGGTGAAGTGGGTATGCGCAGGCCGGTTGCGGTCCGGGCGCGGGTTGGCGTGCCGGGAAAACACGTGTTCGAACGCGTGTGCACAAGGGCCTTTGAAGGCCCTTTTCCCGGCTGCTGCTGCGCACGTGGCCGGATCAGCGCGCGCGCCGTCGCCGTCCGCCCTCGCCCCCGCCCCCGGTGTTGTGGCTGACCGCCGGCAGGGTGACCACCTGCGCCAGCTCCGGGAAGGGATCGCTGGCATGCGGCAGGGCCGTGGCGCTGACGAAATGCTCCTGAAAGCGCGGCTCGATGGCGGTCTCGATCTTGTGGATGCGCGCCACCTCGCGCTCGATCCCGGCGCGGGCGTCTAGGTTGCACAGCGCCAGCCGCGCGCCGGTGCCGGCGGCATTGCCCGCGCTGGTGACGGCATCGAGCCGGCAATCCGGGATCATGCCCAGCACCATGGCGTGTTTCGCGCTGACATGGGCGCCGAATGCCCCGGCCAGCACCACCCGGTCCACCCGGTCCACGCCCAGTTCGTCCATCAGCAGCCGCGCGCCGGCGTAAAGCGCGGCCTTGGCCAGCTGGATCGCGCGGATATCGCCCTGGGTGACGGCAATCAGCGGCCCGCCCTGCGCGCGGCCGTCATGCAGCACATAGGCCTGGGTGCGCCCCTCGGCGATCAGCCGGGCGCTGCCGATCTGTTCGGCCGAGCCGATCAACCCCGCCGCATCGACGATGCCCGCCATGCGCATCTCGGCCACCGCCTCGATGATGCCGGATCCGCAGATGCCGGTCACGCCGGCATCGCCGACCTCGGCCACAAAGCCCGGCTCGTCGGACCACAGTGTGCAGCCGATGACGCGGAAGCGGGGTTCCTTCGTCACCGGGTCGATCTCGACCCGCTCGATGGCGCCGGGCGCGGCGCGCTGGCCCGAGGAGATCTGCGCCCCCTCGAAAGCCGGGCCGGTGGGCGAGGAACAGGCCAGCACTTTCTCGCGGTTGCCCAGCAGGATCTCTGCATTGGTGCCGACATCGACGATCAGCACCAGATCATCCGATTCCTGCGGCGCCTGCGCCAGCGCCACGGCGGCGGCATCGGCGCCGACATGGCCGGCGATGCAGGGCAGGATATAGAGCCGGGCTTCCGCATTCAGCGCATCAATGCCAGCCTCGCGCGCGGGCAGCGCCAGGGCCGAGGATGTGGCCAACGCAAAAGGCGCCTGGCCCAGTTCCACCGGATCGATGCCGAGGAACAGGTGATGCATCACCGGGTTGCAGACCAGCACCATCTCCATGATCAGCGCGGTGTCGATCCCTGCTTCGGCCGCCACCGACCAGGCCAGCGCGTTGATCGCGCTGTGCACGGCGCGGGTCATTTCCGTATCGCCGCCGGGGTTCATCATCGCATAGCTGACCCGGCTCATCAGATCCTCGCCGAAGCGGATCTGCGGGTTCATTACCCCGCTGGCGGCCAGCACGCGCCCGTCGGACAGATCGGTCAGATGCGCGGCGATGGTGGTCGATCCCAGATCGACAGCCAGCCCGTAGAGCCCGCCTTCATGGAACCCCGGCCAGATATCCAGCAGCCGCGCCGCGCTGCCCAGATGGTCGCGGTAAACCGCCACGCTCACGGCCCAGCCCCCCTGCCGCAGCACCGGCTGCAGCTTGCGCAGCACGGCCGGGCCGGCCTCGATACCCTCGATCTGCCATTGCGCGCGCAGCGCGTCGGCAAGCCGCTCCAGATCGCCGGATGGATCGTGCATGTCGGGCTGGGCGACCTCGACGAAATAGAGCCGTGTGGCCGGGTTCATCGCCACCGGGCGGGCGTCGGCGTCCTTGCGGATCACCTGCCGGTGCAACTGGCTTTCCGGCGGCACGTCGATCACAATGTCGCCCATGATCAGTGCCTGACAGCCCAGGCGGCGGCCCTCGGCCAGACCCCGCTTGTCCTTGTAGCGCTGCTCGACGGCGTTCCAGGGGCTCAGGGCCTCGGCGGCGACGGTAAGCCCCAGCTTCGGAAACGCCCCATGCCCTGGCGTGATCTGACATTTCGAGCAGATGCCACGCCCGCCGCAGACGGAGTCCAGATCGACGCCAAGCTGCCGGGCGGCAGTCAGGACCGGCGTGCCGGGGGCAAACCGTCCGCGCTTGCCCGAGGGCATGAATACCACAAGCGGCATTTTGGCGGCCTTGTCGCCACCGCATTCAGCCGGTCCACCGCCACGCATTGTCTGCCTCGCCAGCGCCTTTCCTCGCCGGCAAGATACCTGCGGGCTGCGGTCCGAACAGGCCCGCAGCGACATGCGACAAGGGGAAAGCGACCGCCTGGGACCACCACGGCCGGCAATGTTCATCGCCCGTGTTCAGACCCCGCCGGCGGCGGGCACCAGCCTTGGCGTGCTGAAGGGTGTTGGTGTGCTAACGGGGGTGATCGCCTCTGCCATCAGATTGGTTTCGGCCATCAGGGCAATCATCACCTCGACATGGCGGGCCGGCCGCCAGGGCTCGCCCGCCGTCTGGAAGCGGCGCTGGCGGCGGTCTTCCAGTTCCCGCTCCAGGGCAATGAGGGCCCGGACCGTGGCCGGTCCCGGCACCGGCGCCGCAGGCAGGCGCAGCACCCGGCGCAGGTCGCTGGCGCGGCGGTATTCAGCCAATCCGGCACGGGCGGTCTGCAACAGCAGGCGCGGTCTGCGTTCGCGGTTCAACGCCTGCATGATCGATACAACCGATTCCCTTTCAAGACAGCTCATCCGCGGCTCCTGTGGATTGATCGGAAATTGCCTGAATAGCAGAATACTCAACCTAAGCGGGTGTTGCGTTATACGTTTGTTACCGCGCGGCGAATTGGCCGGTTTTTTAGGGTTTTCGGCGAAGAGTTTATCGAATACCGGCTTAACAAAGCAGTAACCAAATACAACCAAAGGTTGATGACTGCTTAAAAAGAGCAAACCGGGCCTGAGAAGCGGGAGCGAAAGACAGCCCTTGAAAGCGAAGCAGATGCGAGACGGGCAGGGGGAAATTTCTCACCTGAAGCCAGTGAATTTCCTTCCGGACTGGGTTCCTCCGGCGGCTCGATTGTACCTGAGCCACACCGAAAGCGGTCTTTCCCTCCGCCAGATCGCGCGCGATGAAGGATTGCATGCCTCGACGGTGCTGCGCCAGGTTCGGCGTTTCGAGAACCGCCGTGACGATTTCTTGATCGACTGTGCACTGGGCCGGTTAAAGAACGCGACACCCACTACTACTGTTTCCGAAGAAGAAACAGACAATCGGTCAGGAAAGGGCGAGAAAATGATCGCGCCATCAAATCCCAAGCAAGGCGACGAGGTTTTGCTGGACGATGCCAGGTTGATGTCAGAGGCCATACGCGTCTTGCGGCGTTTGTGCGAACCTGGCGCGGTTTTGGCCGTCGCCGCCGCGATGGATCGCGCGGTTGTCCTGCGTGACAGTCCAGAAGGGGCGGTCCGTCTTGCCGTGCTGGATCGGCCAGTGGCAGAGGCATTTGCCCTGCGTGACTGGATCACTTGCCGCAAGCCAGGACGCGTCACGCAGTATGAGATCACGTCAACCGGTCGCGCCATGCTGCGCCGTCTGATGGCCCAGGCGCCGGGGGCGACGGTTGACGGTGTTGAGTGCGGCCGGGGCGATGGCACGGATGCGATGCCGGATGCCGGCGAACGCGGGCGCCCGGCGCTGGGTGAAACGCCGGTGATGGCACTGGCGGGTGAAGTCATAGAATTGCTGGAAATTGTGGAGGGGCGCTGCCCTACTGGGAGGTGACATCACCACCTATGCCGGTTGCCGCCGGCGCCAGCGAGGGAGCACCCCATGAACAGGAGAA
>SKNG01000301.1 GCA_007120685.1 Paracoccaceae bacterium
CATAGATCATCGAGGTGGCGAGCACCGTCATCAGGCTGAGGAAGGCGCCGAGCATGCCGAAGCCCTCGGCCGGCAGGCCCAGGAAGGTCAGCGCGGCGGCATGGGGGGCCATGAACAGCAGTGCCGCCACCGACAGCACCGCCTCGCGCGAAAGCCAGGAGGTGCGCCACTGGCTGAAGGCCTTGAGCGCGCGTTCGGGATGGCCGAGGTGGAAGGAAGAAGCCGCAAGCCCGGCCAGCGCGAGGCCATAGCCGAGGCCGAACCAGAAGAAGGCCGCCCAGCCGGTGGGCAGGATCAGCCCGGTGCCGAGAAAGGTCAGCAGCCCGAAGCCGAGGCCGGAGAAGACGGTGAAGAATATCAGTGAGGGCGCGGCGTGCATCAGAGCCGCTCCAGCGTGCGGTCGATCCAGCCCAGGAAGCCCTTCAGCCCCTCGGTGGAGGGCTCGCAAAGCGCGGCGAGATTGGCGGGCGGATCCGGCAGCCGGTCGCGCGGGCGGGGGGGCAGGTATTTGTTGACCGGCCTCGTGCCCTGTTCGGGCATCAGGTCGATGCCGCCGCGCTGGGTGACCAGTTGGCTAACGGCGCTTTCCGGATCGCCCAGATCGCCGAAATGGCGCGCACCGGCGGGGCAGCTGCGCACGCAGGCGGGTGCGCGGTCTTCCTCGGGCAGGTTCTCGTTATAGATGCGGTCCACGCAGAGGGTGCATTTCTTCATCACCCCTTCGGCTGCGTCCATTTCCCGCGCACCATAAGGGCAGGCCCAGGCGCAGAGGCCGCAGCCGATGCAGTCGCTCTCGTTGACCAGCACGATGCCGTCTTCCTGGCGCTTGTAGCTGGCGCCGGTGGGGCAGACGGTGACGCAGGGCGCATCCTCGCAATGCAGGCAGGAGCGGGGAAAATGCACCACCATCGGCGGCGCATCGGGTGGGGTGAGTTCGAAGCTGTGGATGCGGTTGAGGAAGCTGCCCTCGGGGTCAGCGCCATAGGGGTTGGTGTCGGACAGAGGCGCGCCGTAGTTTTCGGTGTTCCAGCCCTTGCAGGAGATCACGCAGGCATGACAGCCGACGCAGGTGTCGAGGTCAATGACGAGGCCGAGTTTCTTTTCGGTGGCGGGGGGCAGGGCGGTCATTCTGTGGTCTTCCGTCCGGCGGGGGTGTCGGTTGCAGGTGTTGCATGCGTATTTGGGGCAAGATGACAGGGCATGTCAGGCTTTTGTCTGATGGGCAAGGCGGGCGGGGCCGCGGCCGACGGGGGATTTCTGGGCCTTGTGGGCCGGCTGGGAGGGGCCGCCGGGGGGGGCTTTCTCGATCTTCACGCGCAGGTCGAACCAGGCGGCCTGGCCGGTGACCGGGTCGGCGTTGGACCAGCGCAGCCCATCGCCGCGCGGGGGCAGCAGTTCATGGATCAGGTGGTTGAGCAGCGCGCCCTTTTCGGCCTCGGGCGCGGTTTCGGCCAGTGCCCAGGCGCCGCGGCGCTTGCCGATGGCGTTCCAGGTCCAGACGGTATGGGGGTTGAGCGCGTCCATCCGCGCCACGGGCAGCTTGATGCGGCCATGGGGCGAGGTGAGGAATGCCCAGTCCCCCTCCCGGAACCCGTGTTCCAGCCAGACCTGTTTGGAGACGTAAAGCGGGTTATGCCCATGAATCTGGCGCAGCCAGGCGTTCTGCGAGCCCCAGGAATGATACATCGCCATCGGCCGCTGGGTAAGGGCGTGGAGGGGGTATTCGGCGGGGTCGATCAGGGACTCCTCGAAGGGCGGATACCAGATCGGCAGCGGGTCCAGCGTTTCCTTGATCCGGGCGCGCAGGTGGTCCGGGGGCTGGTGGGGGCCGTGTCCTTCGGCGGCGCGCTGGAACTTCGCCAGCGGCTCCAGCCAGAGGTTGAAGAGATAGGGTTGCGGGCTGTCGTAAAGGCCGCGCTCGACGGCCCAGTCCTGATAGGCGGTATTCCAGGGTTTGAAGAATTGCGCGTCTTTCGGGATGTGGTCGGTGAAGAAGCCGCCGTTGTCGATGTAGCGTTGCAACTGGTCCGGGTTCGGCGCACCGCGGCCGGTGCAATTGCCGCGCTCGCCGCGCCAACCGGCCAGCGGGCCGATGCCGGGGCGGCGCTGGTGGTTGACGATGTAATCGGCGTAATCGCGGTATTGCGGGCTGCCATCATCCGCCACCATGCCCGGCAGGCCGAGGCGGTGGCCAAGGTCCAGCAACACCGACTGGAAGGGGCGGACGCCTTCATGGCCGGGGCGGTCGGGCGTGACCACCGGCCAGCGGATGGAATCGCCCAAGGCGTCGGCCTCGCAGATCGGGCGGTCCAGCAGCGAGATGCAGTCGTGGCGTTCCAGATAGGTGGTGTCGGGCAGGATAAGGTCGGCAAACGCCACCATCTCGGAGGAATAGGCGTCGGAATAGATGATGCGCGGGATGACATAGTCGCCGTTCTCGTCGGTATCGGTGAGCATCTCCATCACCGCCGAGGTGTTCATCGACGAGTTCCAGGCCATGTTCGCCATGTAGAGAAACAGCGTGTCGATGCGGTAGGGATCGCCCGCATGGGCATTGGCGATCACCATCTGCATCAGCCCATGGGCCGAGAGCGGGTTTTCCCAGGTGAAGGCTTTGTCGATGCGCTTGGCCGTGCCGTCGTCGTTCAGAAGCAGATGTTCCGGCCCCAGCGGATAGCCCAGATGCGGGCCGTCGAGCGGCTGGCCGGGGGTGGTGTTGCCGTGGGGCCTCGGGTGGGCCTCGGGCGGTTTGGGGTATGGGGGCTTGAAGCGGAAGCCGCCGGGGGTTTCCACCGAGCCCAGCAGGATCTGCAGCACATGCAGCGCGCGGCAGGTCTGGAAGCCGTTGGAATGGGCCGAGATGCCGCGCATGGCGTGAAAGGCCACGGGGCGGCCGGTCATTTTCTCATGTCGCTGGCCGCGGAAATCCGTCCAGGGCTGGTCGATGGTGACCTCTTCCTCGAAGGCCACGCGCGCGAGTTCCGCGGCGAGCGCGCGGATGCGGGGGGCGAGGATGCCGCAGCGCTTTGCCACGGCCTCGGGCGCATACTCGGGCGCGAGGTAGCGCGCGGCCATGTGATGCAGGACGCTGCGGTGGCCCTGCCATTCGGCGGCCGGGTCCGGTTGCACGCCGTCGGCATTCCAGGGCGCGGGCTTCCCGGTGCGGCGGTCGATGACCAGGGGCGTGCCGGCATCGTCGCGCAGGAACAGGCCCTTTTCGGCGCCCTCGGCCCCGTTCACCAGGAAGGGCGCGTTGGTGTAGCGGATCAGGTAATCCAGATCGATCTTGCCCGCGCCCATCAGCACATGAATGAGCGACAGGACGAACAGGCCATCCGTCCCCGGCGTGATGCCGAACCAGTCATCCGCCACCGCGTTGTAGCCCGAGCGCACCGGGTTCACCCCGATTACCCGCGCGCCGCGCGCCTTCAGCCGGCCGATCCCCATTTTGATGGGGTTAGAATCATGATCCTCGGCCACGCCGAAGAGCATGAACAGCTTCGTGCGCTCCCAATCCGGCTGCCCGAATTCCCAGAACGCCCCGCCCATGGTGTAGATGCCGGCGGCGGCCATGTTGACCGAACAGAAACCGCCATGCGCGGCCCAGTTGGGCGTGCCGTAAGCCTGCGCCCACCAGCCGGTGAAGCTCTGGCTCTGATCGCGCCCGGTGAAGAAGGCCAGCTTCTCCGGCGCGCTTTCCCGCAACGGCTTCAGCCAAGTCACCGCCGTCTGCAACGCCTCTTCCCAGGTGATTTCCTGAAACTCGCCAGAGCCGCGCGGGCCGACGCGCTTCAGCGGCGCACGCAGCCGGGCGGGCGATAGGTGCTGCATGATCCCGGCCGAGCCCTTGGCACAGAGCACGCCCTTGTTGACCGGATGGTCGCGGTTGCCCTCGATATAGGCGACCTGTTCGCCCTTCATATGCACATTGATCCCGCAGCGGCAGGCGCACATGTAGCAGGTGGTCTTGCGGATCTCGTCCGAAACCTTTGGCG
>SKNG01000195.1 GCA_007120685.1 Paracoccaceae bacterium
AATGAACGGGCACGCATCGACCGCATCAACAGCCGCGAAGGCGGCGCGCGCGACGGAGAACTGGACCTTGGCGCCGCACGCGCCGAAATCCGACGCCGAATGGATCGCCTGCGCGCCGCCGGCCCAGAGGGAGGCGTTTCTGGAAAGCCTGAGTGACGGTGCCTTGATGGCTCTGCCCTGGCTCTTCGAATTCTGGGCACTGTCTCACCAGGTGCCGCCGCCAGGGGATTGGCGGACCTGGCTGTGCATGGGGGGGCGCGGCGCGGGCAAGACCCGTGCCGGGGCCGAATGGGTGCGGTCGATGGTGGAAGGGGGCGGCCCGCGCGATGCGGGCCGTGCCACCCGTGTGGCGCTGGTGGGCGAGACCTATGACCAGGTGCGCGATGTGATGATCTTTGGCGACAGCGGCATCCTGGCCTGCTCGCCCCCGGACCGCCGCCCGCAATGGGAGGCGACGCGGCGGCGGCTGGTCTGGCCCAACGGTGCCGTGGCGCAGGCGTTTTCGGCGACCGAGCCGGAAGCCCTGCGCGGGCCGCAATTCGATGCGGCCTGGGCCGACGAGCTGGGCAAGTGGAAAAAAGCCGAAGAGGCCTGGGACATGCTGCAATTCGCCCTGCGGCTGGGCGAGGATCCGCGCTGCATGGTCACCACCACCCCGCGCGCGCAACCCACGCTGAAGGCGCTGATGGCGCGGGGCTCGACGGTGGTGACGCGCGCGCCCACGCAGGCCAACCGGGCCTGGCTGGCGAAGTCGTTTCTGGACGAGATCGAGACCCGCTATGGCGGCACAAGGCTGGGCCGGCAGGAAATCGAGGGCGTGCTGGTCGAGGATGCCGAGGGCACGCTCTTCCCCGCCGCCGCGCTGGAGGCCGCGCGGGTGGCTCTGGCGCCGGAAGGGGGCCGGGTGGTGGTCGCGGTGGATCCGTCGGTCAGCAGCGGCGCGGGGGCCGACCTGTGCGGGATCGTGGTCGCCCGGGCCGTCACCGAGGGGCCGGTGCGCGACTGGCGCGCCTGGGTGCTGGAGGATTGCTCGATCCGCGCGCGCGGCCCGTCGGACTGGGTGCAGGCGGCGCTGGATGCGATGGCCCGGCATGGCGGCAACCGGCTTGTGATCGAGGCCAACCAGGGCGGCAATCTGCTGACCGGGGCGTTGCGGGCGGCCGACCCGCTGGTGCCGATCCGCGCGGTGCATGCCGGGCTCTCGAAACACGGCCGCGCCGAGCCGGTGGCGGCGCTTTATGAGCAAGGGCGGGTCAAGCATCTGCCGGGCCTGGGCGCGCTGGAGGAGGAGATGGCGCAGATGACCGCGCAAGGCTGGCGCGGCCGGGGCAGCCCGGACCGGCTGGACGCGCTGGTCTGGGCATTGACCGATCTGCTGATCGAACCCGCCGCCAGCCGGCGCGCGCCGCGGGTGCGGTTGCTGTAACCCGGCAATCCCGGGCGCGCCGCCGCTGCCGGGCGCGCCCAACGCGATTTCTTCAATCGCGTTGCAAGCGTCTTTCTTCAAGACGCTTTTTCCCCGGCCGGCTCAGGTGCCGGGCAATGTCTCTGGCCGTTTGAACCGGTTCATCGCGCCGGCGATCGCGTCGGTCTGGATGCCCAGCGCGAAGGTCAGCACCGAATAGGGCGGCCGGCCCACCAGCCGGTTGCCCAGCGCCAGCCCTCGCATCGCCGGGCGGATCGGCACTTCCGCATCGATCCACAGCTGCACCGTGTCGCCATTCGCCCGCGTAGTGGACAGGATCACCCGGCGCCAGCGGATTGCCTCCCAGGGGATCAAGGCGTCGGTCAGGCGCCGGTCGCGCAGACCGTCCGGCCCGATGCTCAGGATCGGCGCGGGCAGGCGCAGCATGTCCAGCACGCCCAGCACCCCCACCACCCCCGCCGCGCCGGTCGCCAGCCCCAGCGCCAGAAAGATCAGCCCCGCCCAGGGCACATCGCCCATCAATTCAAACGACAGCGCCAGCACCATCACCGCCGCCAGCAGCATCATCGCCCAGAGCGCCAGCGTCAGCGCGCAGCGCAGGGCGTTGGGGTGGGCGGTCAGCACGGGGTCGCGGGCGGGTCGGCGGGCCATGGCGCATCAACACCGGCGCGCGGTGGCGGGTCAAGAGGGGTGATGCGGCGGTACTGCGGGGTGTTGCGTCCGGGACGGGGCCTGCGCGCGCCAGGCAGGGCGGATGTTCAGTTTTGGGCTTCATAACCCCTCGCCATGGCCCGAGGGGCGCGCTGACGGAAACCGGTTTGATGGCCCGGCAGCGACAGACGAGGAGGCGGAGCGGATGTTCGATTTCTTGCGCAAGGCGGCGGTGGACAGCCCCGAGGCCAAGGCCTCGGCCGTGGGGCCGCTCATGGCTGGTGCAGGCCGGCAGGCGGCGCTGGCCGAGGCGCTGCGCCCGCGCTGGACGGCGCGCGACACCGTCTCGCTGACCCGCGCGGGGTTTCTGGGCAATCCGATGGGGTTTCGCGTCGTCCGGCTGATATCGGAAGCCGCCGCCGCGCTGCCCTTGGTGCTGCAGGACCACGAGCGCCGCTACGAGGATCACCCGCTGGTGGCGCTGCTGCGCCGGCCGAACCCGGTGCAGGGCAAGGCCGAGTTCCTGGAGGCTGTCTATGCGCAGCTGCTGCTGTCCGGCAACGCCTATGTCGAGGCCGCGGGCCTGCTGCCGGACGAAGCCGGCGCCCTGCCAGCCGAGCTGCATGTGTTGCGCGCCGACCGGATGAGCGTGGTGCCCGGCCCCGATGGCTGGCCCGCCGCCTGGGTCTACGAGGTCGCCGGCCGCAAGCACCGGTTCGAGATGGGCGAGGGCGCGGGGCCGATCTGCCATATCCGCGCCTATCACCCGATGGACGACCATTATGGCCTCTCGCCGCTGGAGGCCGCCGCCACGGCAATCGACGTGCATAATGCGGCGAGCCGCTGGTCGAAGGCGCTGCTGGACAATGCCGCGCGCCCCTCGGGCGCCATCGTCTACAAGGGCGCCGACGGGCAGGCGACGATGAGCCCCGAGCAGTTCGAGCGGCTGCAGGCCGAGATCGAGACCAACCATCAGGGTGCGCGCAATGCCGGCCGGCCGATGCTGCTGGAGGGCGGGCTGGACTGGAAGCCGATGGGGTTCTCGCCCTCGGACATGGAGTTTCACAAGACCAAGGAGGCCGCCGCGCGCGAGATCGCCATCGCGTTTGGCGTGCCGACCATGCTGATGGGCATCCCGGGTGACGCGACCTATGCGAATTACCAGGAGGCCAACCGCGCCTTCTACCGGCTGACGGTGCTGCCGCTGGTGGCCAAGGTGGCCGCCGGGCTGGGCCACTGGCTGGCGCAGCACGCTGGCGAGGCGGTGGAACTGAAGCCCGATCTGGACCAGGTGCCGGCGCTGGCTGCCGAGCGTGACCAGCAATGGCGGCGGGTGTCGGAGGCCGGGTTCCTGAGCGATGCCGAGAAGCGGATGCTGCTGGGGCTGCCGCGGCTGGCAGAGGAAGAATGACGGCGCGGCGGGCGGTCGGCGGCTCGCGCTTTCTCTACGACAGTTTCGACCTGGCCGAGGCGCGGATGGCCGCGCAGGAGAAGGTCGAGGCCGAGCGGCGCGCGGGGCTGGAATACCGGCTGGGGCGGATCGAGGCCATGCTGGAGCGGCTGGAGAAGCGCCTGTGGCTGACGGTTTACGGCGTGGCGGCAGGAGTTCTGGCGCATGGGGCGCTGGCGTTTCTGGCGGTGGGGTGAGGCGCTGAGCCTTGCGGGTGAAGAAGCGGTGCTGGCGCAAGCCTACGCGTTGAGGGCGCTGCCGCGAGACGATGCGTTGAGGGGGCTGCCGCCCCCGGCCCCTTCGGGGCCTCCCCCGCGCGTATTTTGAGCAAGATGAGGGGGCTTTCGGCTTCTTCTGTGCAGGATCGGATGGGTTGATGGTCGAGCTTGAGCGGAAATTCCTGGGCGGCGCGGGCGCGGTGGCGCTGGCCGACGGGGTGGTGGTGTCGGGCTATGCCTCGGTCTTCG
>SKNG01000413.1 GCA_007120685.1 Paracoccaceae bacterium
CGATGCCGCGGGCCTTGGCGCCACGGCGCTGGCGCAGGCGCCCGATGGCAGCATCCTGATCGCCGGCGGGCTGGGGCGCGGCGCGCTTTACCGGCTGGCGGAAACGGGCGGCGCGGCCGGCCCGCCCTTCGCGCAACTGGGCGAGCCGATCTATGATCTGGCCTTTGGCGCCGACGGGCGGCTGTGGGCGGCCAATGGCGCGCAACTGCTGGAACTGAACCCCGCCAGCGGCGCGGTGCTGGCCCGCCACGGCGCCGGGCTGACCCAGGCGCTGGCGATCGACCCGGCCAGCGGCGCCATCTACATCACCTCGGGCCGGGGGATCGAGCGGTTCGACCCGGCGAGCGAAAGCTTCACATCCTTCAGCCAGCAGCGCGCTGGCGATCTGGCCTTTGCACCCGATGGCAGCCTCTGGGCCGCCGCCTGGCCCCAGCGCGGCGCGATCCTGCGGTTCGACGATCAGGGCCGGGCCGAGGAGATGCTGCGCCTGCCCGGGCCGGTGGACGGGCTGGCCTTTGGCGCGGCGGGCACGGCGCAGGAGGGGCTGCTCTTCGTCTCGACCAACCGCGACACCTCGGGCGATCCGGCGGGGCGCTCGGCGCTCTACCTCGTCGATCTGGCGACGCGCGACTGGCTGGTGCTGGGGCAAAGCCCGGCGCGCGGCGACAACCTGCTGGCGCTGGGCGACGGGCGCATCCTCTCGGTGCAGGGCGCGCAGGTCGATGTGCTGAACCCCGTCGCTGCGCCGTCGATCATCGGCATCACCCCCGCCAGCGGCCAGATCGTCACCACGCCGGTCAATACCATCACCCTGCGTTTTGACAGCGCCATGCTGACCGGCGATGGCACCGAGCGGGGATCGGTGCTGAACCCCGACAACTACCTGCTGGCCAACCGTCAGGGCCAGATTATCCCGGTCACCGGCCTGGCATGGGATGCCACTAGCCGCAGCGTGACCCTGAGCGTCGATGCGCTGGGCACCGAGGAATACCTGCTGGCCATCGCCCGCCAGCTTTCCAGCGAGGCCGGGGTGACCCTGGCACAGCGGGTCGAGACGCGGTTTTCGGTGATGCTGGATTTCTCCGACCGCGTGTCGCTGGCGTTTTCCAACGTGCGGACCTCGGCGCAGGACGGCACGCTGCGCTATGACGTGCGCATCACCAACACCAGCGGCGCGCCGCTGCCGGTGCCGATGCGGCTGGTGCTGGACCCCGACCGCGCCTTTGGCGGGGCCGCCCTTGGCGCCGAACAGGCCGGGCCGCTGTGGCTGCTGGACCTGTCGGACGCGCTGCCGGATGGCAACACGCTGGAACCCGGCCAGTCGATCACCACCACCCCGGTCCTGGCCCTGCCGCGCGGCGCGCAATTCGGCATCGGCCACGCGCTTTACGCGCTGCCGCAGCCCAACGAGCCGCCGGAACTGACCGAAGAGCTGCCGGAGCGCGCCGAAGTGGGCCAGACCCTGACCCGGCAGTTGCAAGCGCGTGATCCCAATGGCTCGGAGGTCGCCTTCCTGCTGCTGGAGGGGCCAGAGGGGCTGAGCCTGACGCCGCAGGGCCTGTTGAGTTTCACCCCCACCGCCGCCACCGATGCCGAGGTGCTGATGCGCCTGCGGCTGATCGATGCGCTGGGCGCCTCGCGCGATGTCGCGCAGGTGATCGCGGTTGACGGCGGCAACCGTCCGCCGGTGTTCCTGATCGCGCCGGGGCAGGTCTTCGCGGTCGAGGGGATGCCGCTCGTCCAGCCCTTCGCCGCCGCCGACCCCGATGGCCGCGCCGTGGCACTGCGCTTCCAGAACCTGCCGCCTGGCGCGTTTTTCGACGCCGCGCAGGGCGCGCTGGTCTGGATGCCGGAATACGGGCAGGCGGGCAGCTATGCGGATGTGCGCGTGATCGCCTCGGACGGGCTGGGCGAGACGGTGCATCGCTTCGACCTGCTGGTGGCCGAGGCCGCCGCCCCGCCGCTGGCCGCCCCACCGTCCGAACGGGTGGTGCGCGAAGGCGACCGGCTGCGCGTGCAGCTTCTGGCCAGCGACCCGCGCGGCGCGGCCCTGCGCTTCGGCAGCCCGGCGCTGCCGGCCGGGGCCAGCATCGACCGCGACAGCGGGCTTTTCGAATGGACGCCCGGTTTCACCGATGCCGGGCGCTACCGCATCCCCATCGTGATCTCCAACGGCGCGCGCAGCACCACGGTGCATCTGCCCATCGAGGTGCTGAACGTCAACGCGCCCCCGGTCTTTGCCCCGCTCGATGAGATCGCGCTTTTCGAGGGGCAGGCGCTGGATCTGGCGCTTGCCGCCTTCGACCCCGACAACCCGCGCCACGCCGGGCCGGTGCGCATCGGCGATACGCTGGTCAATGAGGAAGAGCGGTTTACCGAACCCAGCCTGACCCATGCCATTCAGGGCCTGCCCGAGGGCGCCAGTTTCGATGCCGAAACCGCCCGGCTGACCTGGGTGCCGGCGCGGGGCCAGGCGGGGCGATATACCCTTACCGTATCGGCCACTGACGATGGCGACGGCACCGGCCAGCCCGCCACCACCACGCAGCAGATCGTGCTGCGGGTGATGCCGGTCAACAGCCCGCCGGATCTGGCGCCCTTGTCCAACCGCAGCGTCGATGCCGGCTCGGTGCTGGAGATCCCGATCAGCGCCAGTGACCCCGAGGGCGACCCGCTCCGCCTGACCGCCATGATCGCACCCGCACCCGGCGCCGGCTCCATCGGGCTGGATCTGCGCCCGCGCGCGCTGGGGGCGGAAGGCAACGGGTTCGGCCAGTTCAACGGGTTCGGCCAGTTCATCGACAATGGCGATGGCACCGGGGTTCTGCGCTTCAGCCCGGTGGCCTTCGACCGGGGCAATTACATCGTCACCGTCATGGCCGAGGATGATGGCGGCGGCGAGCCGGCGCTGGTGGGCCGCGACGAGGTCAGTTTCGTGCTGAGTGTCGAGGCGCCGTCGATCCCGCCGCGGCTTCAGGTGATGGCCCAGGCGGTGGCGGTGGCGGGGCGCGAGCTGCGGGTGCCGATCCGCGCCATCGACCCCGACCAGGACCCGCTGAGTTTCAGCGCCGAAGGGCTGCCAGCGGGCGCCCGCATCGACACCCTGCCGCAATACGGGCGCGCCGAACTGGTCTGGACACCGGGCACCGGCGACATCGGCACGCGCGATGTGGAACTGATCGTGCGCGACAACGGCAACAACGGCGCCGGCCCCGTGGGCGAGGACCGCGCCACGCTGCGGCTGGTGGTGCGCGCCGCCAACACAGCCCCGCTGCTGCTGCCGGTGGGGGATCTGAGCGTCGATGCGGGCGCGGTGCTGGACCTGACCCTGCAGGCCGTCGATGCCGACGAGGACGTGCTGCACTGGCAGGCCCAGAACCTGCCCCCCGGCGCCACGCTGGACCCGGCAACCGGCCGGCTGCTCTGGGCGCCAGATCATGGCGCGGCCGGGGTGTATCAGGGCATCATACTGCGCGTCACCGATGGCGCCGACAGCAGCAGCGAAGAAATCACCATCACCGTCAACGCCGTCAACCGCGCGCCGGTGATGGTGCCTCTGCCCATCCAGTTCGGGCGCGAGGGGGCCGAGATGACCTTCCGCCTGATCGCCGCCGACCCCGACGGCGACCCGCTGGTGTTCGAGGCCCGCGACCCGCTGCCCCCCGGCGCCAGCCTGGACAGCGCCACCGGCGTCTTCCGCTGGGTGCCGGGTTTCGATGCTTCGGGCGTGCGAGTGCTGAACTTCGCCGCGCTGGACCCGCAGGGTTCCGAGGCGCTGGTCGCGGTGACGCTGGACATTGCCGATGTGAACCGCGCGCCGGTGCTGGCCGCCGACAATCAGATCGCCTTCCTGGGCGAGGAACTGCGCTTTGCCGTCCAGGCCAGCGACCCCGATGGCGACGCGCTGAGCTACGCCTTCACCGGCCTGCCCCCCGGTGCGGTGTTCGACGCCGCCACGGGCGCGGTGCGCTTCACCCCGGGGCCGGGGGCGCTGGGTGAATATGTGGTCACGGCCAGCGTGTCGGACGGGCGCGCGCAGGCCAGCCAGCCCTTCATCCTGCGCGTGCTGGCCGAAGCGCAGGCCCCGCGCCCGCTGATCGTCACCACGCCGGATTTTGCCGTGCTGCCGGGCCAGCGCGTGTCGGTCACCGTGCTGACCGACAGCTTCCTGCCGGTGGCGGCAAAGCGCCTGCTGGTCGATGGCGCGGAACTGGCGCTTGATGTCGATGGCCGCGCCCAGATCACGCCCACCGGCCCGGGCGTGCTGGTCCTGCGTGCCATCGTCACCGATGCCGCCGGGCAGGAAGGCGTGGCGGAAACCGTGATTCGCGTGCGCGACCCCGAGGATACCGCCGCGCCCATCGTCACCCTGCCGCCCGCGCTGGGCCGCCTGCCGCTGTCTGCGGCCACCGAAATCGCCTTCGGCATCGAGGATCGCAATCTGGACCACTGGCGGCTGGAACTGCGCCACGCCGCCAGCGGCGCGACGCGCCTGCTGGCCGAGGGGCGCGAGACCGGCGCGCAGGCGGTCACGCTGGACCCGGGCCAGTTCGCCAGCGGCTTCTACAGCCTGCATCTAAGCGCCACCGATGTCAGCGGGCGGCAAAGCGCCACCTCGGTCGCGCTGGAACTGCTGCCCGGCGCCCGGGACGACCACGCGATCCTGACCCAGACCGATCTGGTGCTGCGCGCGGGCGAGAACACGCTGGCCCTGACCCGCCAGCATGACGCGCTTGCCAACCCGCAGGACGGGCTGATGGGCAGCGCCTGGCGCGCGCCCTGGCAGGATTTCCGCATCGAGACTGACCCGATGTCCACCGGCCGGGCCGAAGGCGGGTTGCCGCGCGGGCTGGGCCGCGAATCGCGCTTGCACCTGTCTTTGCCCGATGGCAGCCGGGTGGCTTACGGTGTGCGGATTGAGACCGAAAGCCTGGCCGGGCTGCAACTGGCGCGCCCCGTCTTCGTGCCCGACCAGCCCGGCGGCTGGCAGCTTGAGGCCCGCACCGGCCCGCTGATCGCCGCCGGCGGGCGGCTTTATGACCTGCAAAGCGGGCAGGCGCTGGACCCGCAGGCGCTGGACGGCTTCGCCTTTGCCCTGACCGCGCCCGATGGCACCGAATACACACTGGACGGGCGCGGGCGCGTGCAGGCGATTCGCTTTGCCGATGGCACCGCCTTGCAGCTTTCCGACAGCGCCATCATCGGCCCCGAGGGCGTTCTGGCCGATCTGACGCGCGACCATCGCGGGCGGCTGGTCGAGGTCTCCTCCCCGCAAGCGCGGCTGCTTTATGGCTACGCCAACGGGGGCCTGCTGGACCGGGTGCGGCTGGTCGGCGGCACCGAGACGGCGCAATTCGCCTATGACCCCGATGGCCGCCTGCTGGGTGCCACGGGGGCGGATGGCGGCTGGATCGACGGCGATACGCTGCGCCCGCTAAGTGGCAGTTTCGGCCCGCTGGCGGTCTCGGCGGGCAGCATGCAGACGGTAAACCTGGGCGCGGACGGGCAGGGCGTGCTGGCGCTGACCCTGCGCGGCAGCGAACTGGCCGGGCCGGGTGGGCGCGTGCTGCTGGGCCTGCGGCTGGCCGGCGATGCGGCGACGCCGCGCGTGCTGAGCGGGCTGGACCTGCTGTCCAGCGAAACCACGGGCGGGGTGCGCACCCATATCGTTGCCGTCCAGACCGCCGGGCTGCATCTGATCGCGCTCGATGGTGCCGCCGGGGCGGGGGTGCAGGCGACGCTCTTCCTGCCCGGCGATCTGGATGGCGACGGGCGGGTGGACGGGCGCGATGCCGAACGCTTTGAGCTTGGCCCCGTGGATATCACCGGCAACGGTGCGGCCGGGGTCGCCGATGCCCGGATCATCGCCGCCAATGCCGGTTTCGCCACCAACCTGCCGCCGGTAATTGATGCCGAACCCGCGCGCACCTTCACCGACCTGCCCTTGCGCCTGCCCATGGCCGATCTGGCCAGCGACCCCGAAGGCGACCCGGTGTTCCTGCGCGTGGCCTATGCCATCGACGGCAGCGCGGCGCTGGCCCCGGACGGGCGCAGCCTGACCTTTACCCCCGCGCCGGGCTTTGCCGGCACCGCGCTGGTGGGGCTGGTGGCCGATGACGGCTTCGCGGCTTCCGCCGTCTACGACCTGGCCATCGAGGTGATCGACGAGCGCCCCTTCGCCATCGACTTCCTGACCCGAGAGACCGAACTGGAAATCGGCGGGCTGACCGAGTTGCTGGCGGTGGGCGATTTCCCCTCGGCCAGCGGGGTGCTTCTGCCGCTGTCCTATCTGGACCTGACCTTCTCGGCGCCCGAGGTGCTGGACCTGCGCGCGGACGGGCTGATCCGCGGGCTGATCGAGGGCGCCAGCCTTATCATCGCCGAACGCGATGGCACCCGTGCCGTGACCCGCGTGACCGTCGGCAACGAAAGTCTGGAGGATCTGGCCGACGCCCTGCTGGGGCTGGAGGTGGTGCCCGGCGCGGTCACGCTGGCCGCCGGCAGCGGCAGCCTGGCGCTGCGCTTCCTCGATGACTTCGGCACGGTGCTGGAGCCAGAGCCGGATGCCATCGCCTTCTTCAGCTCCAACGATGCGGTGGTGACGGTCGATGCGCAGGGCCGGCTGCAGGCGGGCGCGCCGGGCGAGGCGGTGGTGACGGTCATCATGGGCAGCCTGGAGCGGCTGGTGCCGGTGCGCGTGGCCGAGCCGCAGACCGGCGCGGTGGCGATGGGGCGCGACGGCGGGGTGATCGCCAGCGAAGAGGGCATCACCGTCGCCATCGCCCCCGGCGCGCTGGGGCGCGAGGTTTCGGCGCAGATCGACCGCGTGGCGCGCGCGGCGCTGCCCATCGCCCCGCCGCCCGAGGATCTGGGCTGGGACTTCGTCGATGCCTTCCGCTTCACCATCGACGATGCGCTGATGGCGGTGCCGGCGCAGTTCAGCCTGCCCACCGACCTGCCCGAGGGCGAGGAGGTGGTGATCTACCGCTACGCGCCCTTGCCGGGGCCCGATGGCTGGGTGATGGGCTGGCAGCAGGTGGCCAGCGGGCTGGTCGGCGCCGACGGGGTGGCGCGGTCCGAGGGCGGCTATGACCTGGGGCTGGTGGCCAACAGCTTCTATGCCGTCACCAACCCGCAGGAACGCGGCGTGGCCCGGCAGGGCGGCACCGCCTTTGCCGCCTTCCCGCAGAACAATGCCGCGATGGGGGCGGTGATGGCGCTGCCGGGCGGCATTCATGTCGGCGCCACCGCGCCGGCGCCGCGGCTGACGCTGCATATGCCCATCGGGCAAATCCAGATCACCTTCAGCGCCATCGCGCCCTCGGGCCTGGTGGAAAGCATCACGCAGACGGTCAATGCGGTGGTCGGCGGGCTGCTTGAAGCCTTTGACGTGTCGATCTTCAACATCGGACAGGTGGCCGATCCGGCCGATCTGGTGCCTGTCATCACCGGCAGCGTGGTCGACAGCGACGGCGACACCATCACCCTGACCCTGCGCGGTGAGGAATTCGCCCCGCGCAGCCCCGATCTGGGCGAGGCCATCGAGGTGCCCGACGATGGCGGCGCGGTCTGGCTGGCGCTGGGGCGCGGCGATATCGAGGCGTTGCTGGTCGCCATCGCCGAGGCCGAGGAAGGCGCCGAGCGGGTGGAAGCCGGCGGCATGATCGCCATCGCCGTGCCCGCGGATCAGGTCAGCGACACCGAACTGATGGTCGATCTGCCCGAGGGGCTGGGCGTGTCGGTGCTGGAACTGCGCGTGATCCGCTTCGATCTGGCGCTGGAAAGCGCGCAGTTGCAGGGCGGGGTGGCTGCGGGGGCCACGGCGGGCGGGGTTGGCGATACCTTCCTTGGCCCGCGGCCGCAGATTTCGGACCTCTGGCGGCTGAACAACAACAACGACGTTACCGTGGGACTGGTGGCCAATGGCGCCTTCCGCGACCTGGCGTTCGGGGTGGATCAGATCGTCGTCATGGGCGCTGATGAGCCCGGCGCCCCGCCCGATATCCTGCGCCGCATCGCGCTGGACGGCTGGCCGGACGCGCGCCCGGGCGACCCCGACGAGCCCGACCCCCGCGGCACCGCCCTGCCGCGCAGCGCCGTCACCTTCGACGATGGCGCCCGCGCGGTGGTTGCGATGGAACGCGCCGGCACGCTCGCGCTGGTCAACCTGGTCACCGGCGAGCAGGCGGATCTGCTGGACCTGTCCGCGCTGGGGCGCGAAAGCGGCGACCCCGGCGCCCGCGCCCGCGCGGTGCCCTATCACATCATCCTCGACCGCTCGAACCGCTATGCCCTGGTCAGCGATGCGCAACTTCCGCTGATCTATCTGGTCGATATCAGCGGCGAGAAACTGGTGCATCTGGGCACCTTCGACACCGGGCTGGAAGGCTTCGGCCTGCGCGAAATCGCGCTGACTCAGGACGAGGCCGCGCTGGTGGTAACCGCCACGAACGGCGTGCCCCATGATGGCCAGGGCGAGGGGCGGCTGGCCTTCATCAGCATCCTGGAGTTCGGCTTCTTCGTGAACGAGGTGCTGGCGGGGACGGCCGATTTCGTCACCCAGGTGGAAACCCAGGCCGGCAACGGCGCCGCCCTGCGCCAGCCCTACGGGTTGCAGTTGCGCCGCGATGTCAGGGGCCAGGACATCGCCATCGTCACCGACCGAAACAACGACGCGGCTGGCGTCTTCACCTTCCAGCGCAAGGATGCCTTCTTCTGGGAGGCGCGCGCGCAGGTGCCCTTCACGCTGGCGCCGCCGATCCCCTTCAACCACCCGCTGGCCGGCGCCATGCGCCGCGACAGTTTCGAGGTCAACAACGCCGCCCAGGTGGTGCTGGCGCCGGATCTGTCCTACGCCTTCGTCATGGGGCAGAACCGGTTCGCGCTGGACGATGTCACCCGCAACCCCAATTACCGAGCCTCCATCCTCAGCGTCTTCCCCAATCTCTTCAACGCCGGCGAGCCGCGCCCGGCGGTGGCGGCGGGCTCGGCCATCGCGGTGATCGCCGATCCGCTGGGCGAGAACCCGGCCCTGGTGGGGGCGCTGCGCCCGGTTTCCAACGCCTTTGCCACGCGGCTGGCGGTCTCGGGCGACGGGCTATACCTCTACGCCTCTTACGAGGGGCAGAACGCCATCTTCGCCTACAGCCTGCCGGCGCTGCTGGCGCAGCTGGAGGCGACGGAAAATGAGCCGCTGCTGCGCGGCTTCAACCCGCTGAACGACATCGGACCCGATGGCAGCAGCCTGATCAACTTCTCGTTCACCGCCGGCTTCGGGGCCGAGTTGCGCCAGGGCGTGAACCTGGACATCGACCTGCGCGCCGATTTCGCCTGGTGGGATGATGACGGCGCGTTCGCGCAGCGCCCCTCGGCCCCGGGCTCGCCCAATGCGCCGATCGGCACCGGCGCGGTCAGCCGGCCGCAGGGGATTGTCAGCCAGGCGCCGGTGATCGGGCTGATCTCGCCCCAGCGGGACGACAGGGATGTCGGCCCGGTGGTGACCTTCGAATGGTCGCTGGGCGGGCAGTCGCTGGATCATACGCTCTGGGTTTCGGTGCAATCGCCCGGCGGCGGGCTTTTCGCCGGCGAAAGCGACAGCGCGCTGATCGATGCGCTGCGCGATGCGGGCTTCCGCGAAGGGGTGTTCGAGGACGACCCCACCGCCTCGGATCTGTTCATGGACGGCAACCGCAACCGGGTCTTCGCCAAGCAGTTCCCCGGCACCACCGAAGAGGTGCTGCGCTTCACCCTGCCGTTCCCGCTGACCCGCGGCCAGGTCTATGCCTGGGGGATTTCGGTCAATGACGAGGGGCGGCGGCTGCAGACCATGTCCGACGTCTTCCGCGTCGCCCCGGCCGAGGCCGAGGGCACGTTTTCCTCGGTCACGGTGCTGACCCATAACTTCCACCCCTTCTGGGGCCCACCCCCGACCGAGGCGGCGATCTTCGATCTGGCCCAGCAGATCGCCCGGCGCAATGACGGCATGGTGGCGGTCTACCAGCCGGAAACCGGGCAGTGGCTTTCGGCCACGCCGGGGCGGGATCTGTCCGATCCGCGCGGGGCGCTGGTGCTGCTGACCGACTGGTACCGCGAAAGCGCGATCAACGATTCCGGCTTCACCGAGGCCGCGGCCAGCGCGATCTTCGCCGGCCTGATGCATCTGAACGAGGAAACCGGGCCGGACCTTTTCAGCCTGCCGATGCATTTCATCGGCCACGGGCGCGGCGCGGTGGTGAATTCCGAAATCGTCGAGCGGCTGCTGTTCCATGTCGGCAAGACCATGCCGGACCTGCATTTCACCGCGCTCGATCCGCATGACCACGACATCCCGTCGCTGGCCATCGACTTCGAAGCCTTCGCCAAGGCCAAGGCCCGGGGGGCGCTGCGCAAGACCATAAAGCTGGGTGTCGGCGCGCTGGCCACCCGCAATCCGATCCTGGCCTGGAATGGGGTCAAGGCCTTCACGAAGAGCATCCTCTATTCGGGCCTGGGCGATTTCTCGCGCGTGATAGGGCTGCAATATCTGGACTGGCGCAGTTTCCGAGATCCGCAGATCACCTATTGGGACGGGATCGACTTTTTCGACAGCTACTATCAGCAGCGCGCGGTGATCGACGCCTCTGGCGTGCTGCCGCTGCTGGCGACGTCGAACTGGGGCCCGGGGGCGCTGTCGCGGCTGCAGGTCGATCCGCTGGCCGAGGCGGCGCGGGTCCTGCGGCAAACCAGCAAGGGGCTGGACCCGAACGAGGTCAACTTTACGCTTTCCGTCTGGGGCCGGCAGATCCCCGAAGCCGACATCAACCGCAGCCTGGACCGCCTGCCCGGCTTTGTCGAGGATGACATCTGGCCGCTGATCGCCCGCTACACCGGCTTCAGCGGCGGGCTTGGCACGCTGCACGAGCGCACGCTGGCCTGGTATGCCGGCACCGCGGCGCTGAACATCGACCGGATCGGGTCGGTCTATTCCGACGGCGAGCCGATCTGGCGCCGGCTGAGCGACCGCGGGGTAGAGACCGATGGCTGGCTGGTGGGTGTGAAATCCCGTTACTATCCGCCCTATTTCGACGAGATGGAGAACCTTCAGGGCTGGTATCGGGCGTTCTCGGACGTGGAACGCTTCGGGCTCTTCCGTAATGCCGAGGGCGAGACGCCGACTGGCCCGCTGGTGGACGGCTACCCGTGGGAGGGGATCGGCGAGGGCTGGTTCTATTCCTGGCTGGGCGGCGGTGCCGGGTCGTTTACCGTGCGCGGCGTGCAGGGCGAGCGGCCAGAGGCGCCGGGCGCGGCCGGGGCCGAGCGGCCGGTTGCGGGCGAGTTCAACAACACCCGCCACGGCGCCCAGGCCGATCCCATCCCGATAGTGTTCAACGGCGATTTCCAGGCCGGGTTCCGGCCCTATTACGGGCGGATCGTGGCGCCAGGTTTCCTGAGCGCCGGGCTCGGTCTCGCCGGGGCGGCGCCAGAGGGGACGCTGGAATATCAGTTCCCGGGCTGGTCCTATCAGGGCGGGCAGATCGACGGGCTGCTGGGCTTGCGGCTGCAGGTGCCGCAGGTGGAGGCGCTGATCGACGGGCTGGGCATCAGCCCCGACGCAGCAGCGGCCTTTGTGCAGGGGCTGGACGGGATGCTGGACCTGGTTCGCATCCTGACCGATACGCTGATCAGTGGCGGCACCATGACCGACGCGGTGCGCGCGGTTCTGGCGGCGGCGGATTTCCGGGCGTTCTTCGACGGTCGCATCGGGCTGGACGATGTGCGCGCGATCACCCAGACGCTGCACGAAACCTCGCTTTACACCACGTCGAAATATTCGCTCTTCACCGATTTCCGGCGCGAGTTCACCGATATCGCGCTCAGCGGCCCCAACCTGCTGCTGCCCTTCGGCATCTACGGCGCCACCAGCGGCGCGATCCAGGATTTCGCCACCGATGTGTTGCCGCAGCTGATGTTCTGGCTGCAGGCCAATGCCATCGACTATCACATGAGCCTGGTCAGCCGGGGCGGCGAGAAGGGCATCGCCACCTCGAACCGTTTTTACCTGCCACCCGATGTGGCGCAGATTGGCTTCGATGCCTGGCCCGGGGTTCTGGGCAACGGCTCGCTGAGCGCGCTGTGGGTGGATATGGACGGCAACGAGACGCCGCTGATCATCCGCGATGTCGGGCTGTTCATACAACTGGACGAGAATACCCCGCGCAAGCGTTATGTCGCCGAAATTCCCGGCGGCGTGGCCGGCACCGTTGGCAGCCTGCGGTTCGAATTCAGGGGCAGCGCCACGACATTCCTGGAGCGGGCGCGCTTTGTCGGGATCGACAATATCGGCGTGGACGGGATCAGGATCGAGATCCGGACCCGCGAAGTCGAACTGGAGGAAGAAGAACCCGATCTGAACGGCAATGGCAATGGCAATGGCAATGGGAACGGCTCGGGCAATGGAACCGGGAATGGCACCGGCAACGGCACCGAGACGGGGAACGGTACGGGCAATGGCACCGGGAACGGAACCGGAAACGGCGCAGAGAACGGCAACGGGACCCAGAACGGTAACGGGACGGGCAACGGGTCGGGCAACGGGTCGGGCAACGGGACCCAGAACGGTAACGGAACCGGCAACGGTATAGAGAACGGCAATGGCACCGGAAACGGCACCGGAAACGGCACTGAAAACGGCAACGGGAACGGCACAACGGACCCGGCCCCCACCGATCCGGCCCCGCCCACGCTGGAACCCGCGCCCGAGGCAGAGCGCCCAGAGCCCGAGGTCGTCGGCTTCGACTTCCCCAATTCCAAGGCCGGCAAGTGGCTGTTCACCGACACGCTGAAGAAGAGCGACAGCCAGAAAAGCGGGCTGGAGGCCATCGCCCGCAGCACCAAGGACTTCAAGGACGGCGCCAATCTGAAGGAGGTGGTGCTGGAGAACCAGACCGGCAGCGACGCCGAGATCGTCATCACCCTGCCGCCGAACCTGTTCCTGGGCGTGCAGATCTCCTCGGCCATCGGGACCGAACTGACCGAAGACGACATCGAACTGGCGCCGATCACCTGGTCCGATGCCACGCAGACCCGCCGAATCGAACTCACCCTCGCTGCCGGCAGCACGCAGACCCTGAAGCTATACGCCGGGGTCGAACTTTCGGAATTGCAGCGCATGCTGGGGCCGAAGATTCTGGATGCCGGGCTGCGCATCTCGGAATTCTGGCGCGGCCAGCCGCTGGGCAAAGTGCATGATTTTCGCTTCTTCTACCTGCTTGATATCGGCGATGATTCCACCATCGACGGCGTCATCACCCTGCCGCCCACCGTCGCCGGGCAGGAGCGGCTTTTCGTGCTGCCGGGCAGCGCGCCCTTCGACATCTCCATCCCGCTGTCCAAGGCCGATGTCTACAAGGACGGGTCCAAGACCAAACCCGCGATGGAAAGCAACTTTCGCGCCAGCGCGCTGGACCTGGGGCGCTGGCTGCAACTGGTCAATACCGCGGCTTCGCAGGATCTGGTGCTGAACTTCCTGCCGGAACTGCCCGCCAACCGCAGCGACGGCCATGTGAAGCTGAAGACCGAACTGCGCTTCGGCGGCGAAAAGACCGGCAGCATCGTCTTCAAGGCGCCGATCCGTCAGCAGAACGCGCTGGATGTGAACCTGGCGCAACTGGCCAACGGGCTGGAGTTGCTGATCCGCGGCTTTGGCGAAGCGGGTTTCGCCGGTATTGATACCGCCGTCACCGATGACGATCTGCGCGCGCAGATGGAGGCGCTCTACGCCCCGGTGATGGAGATGCTGCTGCGCGAGACGGCGGGCGGCAGTGATTTCTCGGCGCTCGATCCCTGGCCGGGTGTGCTGAGCCTGTTTGCGCCCTTCGTGGCGCAGGGCAGCATGGCGCTGGGGGCAGGGCAACTGGCCAACCAGCCGCTCTACCGGCTGGCGCCGCTGACCGAGGCCGAGTTTGCCCGCATCCAGGAATGGCTGGCCCTGCCCGCCGGCACCCGCCCGCCCTTCGACCCCACGCCCCGGGCCGAGGCGCGGCTGGATATCGACCGCAAGGCACTGGAATCGCTGGTGCTGAGCCATGATCCCTACCGTCTGCGCCCGGATCTGACCCCCGCCCAGGCGCTTTACCGGCTGCAATCGGTCCTGAACCCGGCGATCCGCGATGCCACCCCGGCGATCCGGCTGGCCGTCGATGGCGCGCTGCGCTCCTATGCGCTGGCGCATCTGGCCGGCGAGGCGACGCTGGACATGCGCGGCTTCTCCGACCGGATCGGCTGGCTGGTGGCGCATGAGTTCCTGCACAACCTCGGCCTGGTCAACGAATACGGCGCCGACGGGCTGCCGCGCAATCCGGCCCGGCCGACGCCGCTGTCCACGCTCTACAACACCAATTTCACGGCCGAGCAACTGGCGGTGCTGGCCCTGGCGCTGGATGATCCGCGCCTGTCGCCCAGCCCGGATCAGGGGCGCGTCCTGGCGCAATGGTATCTGGACCGGCTGCGCGAATACGACGCCGCCTTCCCCGATGGCCGCCTGACCGCCAATTCGCCCGGCGTCGATCCCTCGGACGACCCCGCGCCCTTCACCAACGGCGATTTCGCCATCCCGCCGGGCGATGCCGGTTTCGGCTGGCAACTGGCCGGGGCGGCGCAGGTCACGGATACGGGGCTGCTGCTGGCCGAGGCGCTGACCGGCAACGGGCGCGCGTCGCAGTTCCTGCTGCCGCCGGCGGGTGCCAGCCATCTGCGCGTGACCTTCACCAATCTGATGACCCTGACCCCCGGCCTGCCCGATGCCTTCGAGATCCGCCTGCGCAACGCCGATGGCAGCCCGCTGGCCGTGGCGCCGCTGGATGGCACCGATGCCGCCGTCAACCTGCAGGCCGATGGCACGCTGGCGCTGGCCCCGGGCGTGTTGCGGGTCAGCGAGGGGCCGACGGGGCCGGGTAGCCAGCTGGTGCTGGACCTGCCGCTGCCGGTGGTGGAGGGCACGCCCCTGCTGCTGGAGTTCGACCTGATCGGGCTGGGCGAGCCGGGATCGTCGGTGGTGGTGGCCTCGGTGCAGCCGGTGCTGCGGGCCGATACGCTGCGCGTGCTGTCGGTCGAACCCGGGCCGGATGCGCTGCGCGTGCGTTTCAACGCCGATTTCGACCGCTCGGTGATTGCGCTTTACGGCCCCGGCCCGGATCTGCCGGATGATCTGCGCGTGATCGATGCCGAGGGCAATGCGGTCAGCGGCAGCCTGCTGTTCACGGATGACGGCTTCTGGTTCCTGCCCACCGGCGGCTTCGCCCCCGGCGCCTATGAGTTGATTCTGCGTAGCGGGGCGGATGCCTTCACCGGCCCGCTGGGCGATCTGGACGGGGTGGGCGACGGGCTGCCCGGCGGTGATTTCCGCGCCGGCTTCAGGGTTGACGAGCGCGCGGTGGCGCTGGCCTCGGGCGACATCATCGCCCCGGCGGGCGCGGCGGTGGCAGAGGGCGTGCCGGTGCGGCTGACCTCGGCCGGGGGGATTTCATCGCTGCGTTTCACGCTGGAATTCCCGGACGGGGCGCTGGCAGTGGAAGGGCTGCAACTGGCGCCCGATCTGGGCGGGTCGCTGGTGCCGCCCGTGGCCACCGAGACCGGCGAGGACGGTATCACGCGTGTCAGTTTCGCGCTGACCCTGGCCCAGCCGCTGGCGCCGGGCACGGTGGGTCTGGGGCGGCTTCTGCTGGCCAAGGGGGCGGGGCGGGACTATGCGCAGCCGGGGCAGGTGCGCTTCGTTCTGGACATGCTCAACGGCGAGCCGGTGGCGCGCGAGGCCGGGCGGGCACTGAAGCTTGCCAAGCTGCCGGGCGACCTGAACGCCGATGGCGCGCTTGATGCGGCGGACGCGGACGCGCTGGAGCGGGTGCGCGAGGGGTTGGATACGGGCTTTGCCGCCTTCCCGCTGATCGACCCGGTGCGCCTGATCGTGGCGGCGACAACCGATCCCGCCGATCCCGTGGACCCGACCGACCCTGTTGACCCGACTGACCCTGTGGACCCGACTGACCCTGTTGACCCCACGGACCCTGTTGACCCAACGGACCCCGTGGACCCGACCGACCCCGTGGACCCGACCGACCCTGCAGACCCGACTGACCCCGTGGACCCGATTGATCCCGTCGAGCCCACCGACCCAACCGATCCTGTCGACCCCACCGACCCTATCGAGCCCACCGATCCTGTTGGTCCAACCGATCCTGCCCTGCCCGATCCCGACCCGACCCCGCCGCAGCCCCCCGGCGCGGCGGTGGCGGGCGAGGGCCGGCTGGCGCTGGGCGGGGTGCCGCCGTTCCGCGCACCGCAGGCCCCTGCCGGGGGCGGCGCCACGGCCGTTACCGCGCAGGGCCGTCCCACCGCGCTGGGCAGTCTCCTGCCGCGCACGGCCCCCCGGGCCATCCCCTCGGCCTGTATCTGGGCCGATAGCGATCTGACGCCCGAGATCCGCGCGCTGCTGGCGCAGCTTGACGGCATGCCCGAGGGCGCTGCGCTCTGCGTCGGCGACATGCTGCAGATGGGCGAGGCGGCGCCGCCGCCGCTGCTGCCTTCAGGCGGTGATGCAGGCGGCCAACCCCGTTCGGTCTGGTTCTACGCCGATCTGCCCGCGCAACTGGTCGCCGCGCTGGAAGCCCTGGCCGCGCAGCACAACTGGCCCAGCATCCCCGGCAACCGCATCTGGGTGATCTGGTTGCGCGAGCCCGGCGCGGGCGCCACCGATACGCGGCCCGCCCCGCTTGCAGCGCCCGAAACAGCGCCGCCCGAGACCGCGCAGCCCGAAACAGCGCCACCCGAGACTGCGCAGCCCGAGACCGCTCAGGGTGACGCCGCCCAGACCATGGGCAACGCCGCGCAAACCCTGGCGCTGGGCGCGGCGCTGGCGGCCTTTGCCCACCCGCGCCGGCGGCCCCACCAGCCGGTCAGGCAGGACGCGCAGCGCGAAAGGGCCGAGCATGACGGTTGACCCGCGCCTCGGCACCGCCCCCGCAGGCAGCGTGACGGCCGACTGGGCGCGGTTCAGCGACCCCGCCGACGCCGCCGATTTCCTGCACGGCTGGTTCGGCATCCTGCTGTCGGAAATCGAGGGCGCGTGCGCGGGGATGCTGATGCTGGAGACCGAGGACGGCGCGCTGGTCCCCGCCGCCACCTGGCCTGATGAAAGCGTCATCCCCCGGCTGGCCCCGCTGGCCGGGCGGCTGCGCAATGCGCTTGATCACACGGTGCTGGAGCGCGCCGAGGGGGCGCAGCTGATCGGCTATCCGCTGTTCGTCGAGGGGCATCTGCACGGCGTCATCGCGCTGGCCTGCGATCCGCCCGAACCGGCCATGCTGGACCACATCCTGCGCCGGCTGCACTGGGGCAGCGGCTGGGTGCATGCCATCGTCCAGCGCGCGCGCGAGATGCGCGCTGCGGCCAGCGCCGAACGCAGCGCGCTGGCGCTGGACATGCTGGCCGCGGCCGAGGATGCCGAGGGGCTGGAGGGCGCGCTGCGCGGGCTGGTCAACGAACTGCGCCTGCGGCTGCTGGCCGACCGGGTGTCTGTGGCGCTGATGCAGGGCCCGCGGCTGCGGCTGCGCGTGGTGTCCGAGACCGCCGAGGCCGACCGCCGCACCGGCGACATGCGCAGCCTGCGCGAGGCGATGAATGAGGCGCGGTTGCAGACCCGCATGCTGGTCTGGCCGGACCCTTCGGACAGCGGACTGGCGGTGCTGGCCGCGCATGCCAACCACGCGCGCCGCGCCGCGGTTTCGGCGATGCTCAGCGTGCCGCTGATGCTGCGCGGGCGGATGCTGGGAGTGATCGCGCTGGAGCGGCTGCGCGCCACGGATGCCGCGCCCGATGCGCCATCTGGCCGGTTCACGCCGGCCGAGGCCGATCTGGCGCAGGCGCTTTGCGCCAGTATCGCGCCCGCCGTGCACAGCCGGATGCGCGCGCATCGCTGGCTGGCCGGGCGCGGGCCGGACATGCTGGGGCGCGGCCTGCGGCGTCTGTTCGGTCCCGGCTATCCGGTGCTGAAACTGGGCGCGGCGGCGGCGCTGGGGCTGGGGCTGGGGCTGGCCTTTCTGCCCGCCACCGTCACCGTCACCGCGCCGGCCCGGGTGCTGGGCGAGGTGCAGCGCGCCGTTGCCGCCCCCTTTGACGGCTACATAGACACCGCGCCGCGCCGCGCCGGCGACCGGGTGGCGGCGGGCGATATCATCGCCACGCTGGAAACCCGCGATCTGGCGCTGGAACAGGCGCGGCAGCGGGCGGAATTGGCGCGCCTCGCCTCGGCCCGCCGGCAGACCCTGGCCGAGGGCGACCGGGTGGGGCTGGCGACGCTCGATGCCCGCGCCGCCGGGGTGCGCGCCGAACTGGCGCTGACCGAGGCGCGGATCGACCGCGCGGTGCTGCGCGCGCCGGTCGACGGCATCATCGTCTCGGGCGATCTGGGCCAGCAACTGGGTGCCCCGGTGGCGCGCGGCGACGTGCTGTTCGAGGTGGCGGGCGAGGCCGGGCACATTCTGGCGCTGGAGGTAGGCGAGCACGATATCGACGCTCTCGCCCCCGGCGCGCAGGGCCGCGTGGCGCTGGTGGGACTTTCCGGCGCGCGCTTGCCCTTCCGCATCGACCATCTGGGCGCGGTGGGCGAGGTGGGGCAGGGCCGCAACGTCTTTCTGGCCGAAGCCCGCCTGACCGCCGAGGCCCCGCCGGCGCTGCGCCCCGGCATGGCCGGGCGGGCGCGCATCGATGTGGGCGAGGCGAGCCTGTTTCATGCGCTGACAAGGGCCACGGCGCTGCGGCTGCGGCATCTGCTCTGGCGGCTGTCGCCATAGGGGCGGGGGGATGAGCGAGAGTTTCTTCAGCCCGCTCTGGTATCGCCTGGCCGACCTGCGCCCGGCGCTGAAGCCGCAGGTGGATGTGGCGCTGCATGATTACGGCGGCGAGGCCTGGCATGTGCTGCGCGACCCGGTGACAGGCAAGCTTTACCGCTTCACCGCCCCCGCCTGGCAGATCGTCGGCCGCATGAACGGCCGCCAGCCCCTGTCGCGCATCTGGGCCGAGGCGATGGATGCCATGGGCCCTGACGCGCTGTCGCAGGAAGAGGCGGTGCAACTGCTCTCGCAGCTTTATCAGGCCGATCTGCTCAGCGTCGATGCCACGCCCGATGCCGCCGAACTCTTGGACCGGATGCAGCGCCAGCGCCGGCAGAAGCGGCAGCGTTTCTACAAGAATCCGCTGGCGATTCCGCTGCCGCTGTTCGACCCCGACCGGATGCTGGAACGCCTCGCGCCCTTGGTGCGCGGGCCACGCGCCGGGGTCTTCTGGGCCGTGGTCTGGCTGGGGGTGGTGCTGCCCGCGCTGGCGCTGGTGCCGCTGAACTGGGATGCGCTAAGCCAGACCGGCCCGCGCGAATGGCTGGCGCTGGACAACCTGCTTCTGATGGCCTGCATCTACCCGTTCGTGAAGGCGCTGCATGAACTGGCACACGGGCTGGCCGCCAAGCGTCACGGCGGCGCGGTGCATGAGACCGGCATCATGTTCCTGGTCTTCTACCCGGTGCCTTACGTCGATGCCTCCTCCTCGGCCTTCTTCCCGGAACGGCGGGCGCGGGCGCTGGTCGGCGCGGCGGGCATCCTGGCCGAGGTCTGGCTGGCCTGCGCCGCGTTCCTTTTGTGGCTGGCCGCCGAACCCGGTCTGCTGCGCGACATCCTGTTCAACATCATGCTGATCGGCGGCATTTCCACCGTGCTGATCAACGGCAACCCGCTGCTGAAGTTCGACGGCTACTATGTGCTCTGCGACGTGCTGGGCATGCCCAACCTGGGCCCGCGCGCGAACAAGGCCTGGGGGCGGCTGGCCAAGGGCGTGCTGGGGCTGGAAGACAACCGCAACGCCCCGCGCCGCCGGGCCGAGGCCTGGGCCTTCTACCTCTACGCCCCTGCCGCCTTCGTCTACCGGCTGTTCATCATGCTGACCATCGCGGTGATGGTATCCACCCAGTATTTCCTCGCCGGCGTGCTGATCGCCTGCTGGAGCATGTTCCAGGCGCTGCTTCTGCCGCTGTTCAAGACGCTGGGCCATCTGTGGTCCGATCCCCGCCTTGCCGAACGGCGCAAGCGGGCCTGGGCGACGATGGCGGCGGCGATCGGGGCGCTGGCGCTGTTGCTGCTGGCGCTGCCTCTGCCGCTGCGCGAGGGGGCGCAGGGTGTGGTCTGGCTGCCCGAACGCGCGCATCTGCGGGTGGAAACCGGCGGGTTTCTGGTCTCATTGCCGGTGCCGCCGGGCAGCTGGGTCAGCGCCGGCACCGTGCTGGCGGTGCTGGAGGCGCCGGCAGAGGTGGCGCATCTGCAGATGGCCAGCGCCCGCCAGCACGAGGCACGGTTGCGCGCCCAGGCCGCGCGGGTCAGCGACAGCGCTGCCTGGCGGCAGGCGATGGCGGAACTGGCCCAGCACGAGGCGGCGCTGGCCCATGCGCAGGACCGCGTGCGGCGGCTGGAGTTGCGCGCGGGGCTGGACGGGCGGTTTCACATCAGCCTGCCCGGCCTGGCACCGGGGCGGTATTTTGCGGAAGGGGCGGTGATTGGCCATGTGTTGCCCGATGCCCCGCCGATGGTGCGCGCCAGTCTGGAAGAACCCGTGGCCGAGTTTCTGGACACGCGGCTGAACCGCATCATGCTGCGCCTGCCGGGCGATGCGGGGCAGGAACTGGCCGCCATCGGGTTGCGCCGCGTGCCGATGACCGAGAACCGCCTGCCCGCCGCCGCGCTGGGCCGGGCAGGGGGCGGGCGGCTGGCCTCGGACCCCGGGGATCCGGACGGGCTGGCGACGCTCGACCCGGTGGTGACGGTGGATCTGGCCGTGCCCGATCTGCCGCCCGGGCGCTATGGCCAGCGGGTCGAGGTGAAATTCGATCTGGGGCTGGAACCGCTGGGGCTGCGGCTGTGGCGGCGGGCGCGGGTGGCGTTCCTGTCGGTCTTTGCCGGGGGCGAGGGGGCATGAACCGGCCCTGGCTGATCCGTGACCGCGCGCCGGCCTATTTCGCCGAACGGCGCTGGCCGGTGCCGAAATGGTATGACGAGGCGGTGACCACCGCGTGGCGCACGCTGGTCCCGCCGCTGCGCCGCAGCGGGCTGCGCGACCGGTTGGTGGTGGGGCTGACCCTTTGGCTGGGACGGGGCCTGCGCCGCCTGCCCGATGATGCACTGACCACCCGCGCCCAGGCGCTGCGCCCGGTGCTGCTGCGGCGGGGCTTCACCCTGACCGCCACCGCCCGCGCCTTTGCCCTGGCGCGCGAGGCGCTGCGGCGCGAGCTGGGCTTTTCGCTGCACGGGGTGCAGATCCGGGGCGGGGCGCAGATCCTCGCCGGGCGGGTGGCCGAGATGGCGACGGGCGAGGGCAAGACCGTCACCGCCGCGCTGCCCGCCGCCGCCGCCGCGCTGGCCGGCGTGCCGGTGCATGTCGTCACCGTCAACGACTACCTGTCGCGGCGCGACCATGACGAACTGGCCCCCGTCTACGCCCGGCTGGGCCTGCGCACCGGCTGGATCGAGGCCGAGATGCCGCCGGCGGCCAAGGTCGCCGCCTATGCCGCCCCCATCGTCTATGTCACCAACAAGACGCTGGTTTTCGACTATCTGCGCAGCCGGCTGGGCCGCGACGGGCCGGATACCGCCCAGCGCCACGCCGCCGCCATGCTGCGCGGCAAGCCCGCGCCGGTGCCGATGCCCCATGCGCTGGGCTTCTGCATCGTGGATGAGGCCGACAGCATATTGATCGACGAGGCGCAGACGCCGCTGATCATCGCCGCCCCCGACCAGACCCTCTCCGAGGATGATTGCCGCCATGCGCTGGCCGAGGCCGCCGCGCTGCGCGAAGGCGCGGATTTTCGGCTGGACCAGGCGCGGCGCCGCGCCGAACTGACCCGCGCGGGCAAGGCCCGGCTGGAAGCGCGCGCGCGCGATGCCGAGGGCGCGCCGATGCTGTGGCAGATTGCCCCGGCGCGCGAGGAACTGGCCCGCCATGCGCTGGCCGCGCTGCATCTGCATATCCGCGACCAGCATTACATCCTGGCCGAGGACAAGGTGCAGATCGTCGACGAATTCACCGGCCGCGTGCTGGCCGACCGGCAATGGCAGGCCGGGCTGCACCAGATGGTCGAGGTCAAGGAGGGGCTGCCGCCCGGCGCCTCGCGCCGCACGCTGGCGCAGATCACCTATCAGGGCTTCTTTCGCCGCTACCTGTGGTTCGGCGGCATGACCGGCACCGGGGCCGAGGTGGTGTGCGAGCTTTGGGCGACCTACGGGCTGGCGGTGACCCCGGTGCCGCGCCACCGCCGCTTGCGCCGGCGCGACAGGGGCGCGCGGCTTTACCGCCGCGATGGCGACAGGCTGCGGGCGGTTGCGGGGGCGGCGGCGGCGATGGTGGCGCGGGGGCGGCCGGTGCTGATCGGCACGCGGTCGGTGGAGATGTCGGAACGGGTCTCGGCGGCGCTGGAGCAGGCCGGGGTGGGGCATGTGGTGCTCAACGCCCGGCAGGACGGCGACGAGGCGGCGCTGATTGCGCAGGCGGGGCAGGCGGGCGCGGTGACGGTGGCCACCAACATGGCCGGGCGGGGCACCGACATCAGGCTCAGCCCCGCGGCCCGGGGTGCGGGCGGGCTGCATGTCATCATGACCGAATACCATGAGAGCGCGCGCATCGACCGCCAGTTGATCGGCCGCGCGGGGCGGCAGGGCGACCCGGGCAGCGCGCAGGCCATCGTGGCGCTGGACGACGCGCTGTTTCGCCGCCACGCCCCGCGCCTGACCCGGGCGTTGGCCTGGCTGGTGCCGGGGGCGCGGCTGCCGTCGGCGCTGGCGCATCTTCTGCGCCTTGCCGCGCAGCGCGCGGCCGAGGCCAAGGCCCGCCAGCGCCGCGAGGGCGTGCTGCGCCGGGCCGACAAGCTGGAGAAATCGCTGGGCTTTACCCGCCGGCCGGTCTGAGTGCGGGGACGCGCCTTGCAAGGCGCGTGAAGGGCCTTCGAAGGCCCTTCCTCGGCAGACGGTGACCGGTCAGCCCGCCTCGAAGCGCACGGTGCAGCGCAGCCCGGCGGGGAGGGCCATGTCCGGGTTCGGCAGCACCAGCCGCACCCCGAAGGTGCCGCTGGCCGCGTCGATCACCGGATCGACCACGCTGACCCGTGCTGCATGGCTGCCGCCAACCGGCGCCTCGGGCAGCACCATCGCCATCTGGTCCGCGGTGATCTGCCCATGCAGCGACAGATCCACGATCGCCTCGACATGTAGCGGGTCCAGCCGGGCGATGGTCATCAGCACCGCCGTTTCCGACCAGAACTCGCCCACCGCCATGCCGCGTTCCAGCACCACGCCATCGACCGGCGCGCGGATGCGGCGCCGCTCGCGCTCGGCCATCGCGGTTTCCAGATCGACCTCGGCCAGCAGCCGGTTCTGCCGCGCCGCGCGCAACTCATTGATGGCGATCAGCAGCGATGTCTCGGTCTCGGCCATGGTCGCGGCCGAAATCACCTCTCGCGCCAGCAGCGCCTGCTGCCGGGTCAGTTGCGCCTCCAGCAGCCCAACGCGCGATTGCGCCGCCTCGATCTCGGCATCGCTTTCCAGCCGGGTCTCGGCCGCGCGCACCGCCATCGCCTGCAATGTGTCGTCCAACCTTGCGATCACCTCGCCCTCGGCAACCCGGTCGCCCCTATCGCGCCGCACCTCGGCAATCAGCCCGGTCACCGGCGCTCCGATATTGACCGTCTCGCTGGGGCGGATCACGCAATCGGCCTCGGCCGCCGCCAGCGCACAGGGCGTCAGCAGCAGGCCGGCCAGCAAGGCCGGGGCGGAAAGGCGCGCGCGCAAAGCCATGACGGCAGTCTGCGAAACCTTGCCGGGCATGTAAAGCACGATCCGCTGCCGCCCTGACCCGGCATATACGCGCTGAAGTTCCAGCCATGCCCTCTGGTTTCATCGTGGCGCCGAAATCAGGCGTACCGGTCTGTCAGGCGCGTTCGGCGGCTACCGAGGCCTGGCCAGTAGATCGCCGACACCCGGCATTGCCGGGCACACCCCGCGCCTGGAGGAATGTCCTACAATCCTCTGGACAGCCATCATGTTCGTCAATAGCGTTGTTGCACTCGAAGTCCTTGGGAGGAGACATCGATGCGTATACCTTCGGCTCTTGCCGCGTCGGCGCTTGCGCTGACGCTGACCGCCGGCCCGCTCGCGGCCGAAACCGTTCTGCGCTATTCGCAGTGGTTGCCGCCGACCCACCAGCTGCGGGTCAATGTCATCGACCCCTATCTGGAAAGCTGGGCCGAGGTGACCGACGGCGCCGTCCGCGTGGAACCGACGCCGGCCATTGTCGGCACCCTGGCCGGGCAATTCGACACCGTCCTGGACGGTATCGTCGATATCGTCTTCATTCTGCACGGGGTCACGCCCGGCCGTCTGGACCTGCAGCAGGTGGGCGAGTTGCCATTCCTGGGCAATAGCGCCGAGGCCACATCGGTTGCCTATTGGCGGACCTATCAGGAGCAGCTGTCACGGTATGGCGAATTCGACGGGGTGGTGCCGCTGGCGGTTTTCACGCACGGTCCGGGCGCGATCTACCTGAACAGCGGGATCATGACCGCGCTCGACGATCTGCGCGGCAAGCGGCTGCGTGTGGGGTCCGAGGCGGTGGGCCGGTCGGTCAGCGCGCTGGGTGGCGTGCCGGTGCAGACGCCGCTGAACGAGATCTACGAGGTGCTGTCCACCGGCGTGGTGGATGGCGTGCTGATGAACCTGGAGGCGGCGCAGAGCTTCAACCTGATCGACGTGCTGCCAGATGCCTCGCAGATCCCCGGCGGCATCTACAACCTGACGATGTCGATCCTGATCAACGAGGATAGCTGGAATGCCCTGGCGCCCGAGCATCGGGAGGCCATCATGGCAATCTCTGGCGAACCGCTGGTGCGCGAACTCGGCCGCTGGCAGGATATGAACGACGAGGCCGGGATCGCCGCACTGCAGGCCGCGGGCCGCACTGTCGCGCCGATCTCTGACGATCTGGCCGCAGAGATGGAGGCGGCATTGACGCCGGTTTTCGGTGCCTGGTTCGACCGCGCCCGGGAACTGGGGGCCGAGGATCCGGAGGCGATCCTGGAAGCCTTCCGGGCGCATGTGGCGGCGATTGAAGCCGAGATGTAGGCGCGGCTGCGCGGCGCCCGGGCGACCGGGTGCCGCGCCGGAGGACGGTCATGCAGGACGATGACGGACGCGCCGCGCCCCGGCGGCGCCGGCGACTGCCCGCGCGTCTGGCGAAGGCGCTGGATGGCACGCTGCGGCGCGCTCTGGGGCTGGTGGGCGCGGCCCTGCTGGTGCTGATGATGCTGGTGACCTTTGGCGATGTGATCGGCCGCAACCTTGGCCGGCCGATCCCCGGTGCGAAGGAAGCCACGCAGGTGATGCTGGCGGCGCTGGTCTTCGTCATGCTGCCGCTGGTGACGCGGGTGCGGGGGCACATCGCGGTCGATCTGCTGGACGAGTTGGTGCCGGAACGGCTGAAGGCCCTGCAGGAGGCGGCGATCTGTGCCATGGGGGCGGTGGCGCTGCATGTCGGCGCGCAGGCGCTGCACATGCAGGCGGCGCGGGCGTTTCGGTTGGGGGACAGGGTAGCCTATATCGGCGTGCCCACGGGGCCGATCGTGACGTTCATGGCCATCGCCTGCACGCTGGCGGCGCTGGCCTTTGCGTTGAACGGGGCGCTGGCGCTGTGGCGCCTTGTCCGTGGGCCCGGGTGCGCGGATCCGGACGGGGGCGGCTGACATGGAGGCGGCGCTGATCGGCACCGCGGTGCTGTTGCTGCTGATTTTCCTGCGCGTGCCCATCGCGCTGGCGCTTGGGGTGGTGGGGTTCGTGGGTTTCTGGCAGCTTACCGGCTGGCGCCCTGCCTTTGCGCTCCTGGGCCAGACGCTGCGTGACAGCGCGCTGTCCTATTCGCTGGTGGTGATCCCGCTCTTTATCCTGATGGGCAATTTCCTGACCGGGGCTGGGCTGTCCCGGGCGCTTTACCACGCCGCCTATGTCTTTGTCGGGCACCGGCGGGGCGGGCTGGCGGTTTCGACCGTGCTGGCCTGTGGCGGCTTTTCGGCGGTCTGCGGGTCGTCGCTGGCCACGACGGCGACGATGGGGCAGGTGGCGATGCCGTCGATGCGCGCCTATGGCTATGATGACCGGCTGGCGGCGGGGGTCATCGCGGCGGGCGGAACGCTGGGCATCCTGATCCCGCCATCGGTGATCCTGATCATCTACGGGCTGATGACAGAGACCCATATCGGCAAGCTTTTCGCCGCGGGCTTGCTGCCGGGTCTGGTGGGGATGGCGCTATACTGGGGGGTGATCTGGCTGCTGGCCACGGTCAACCCCGCCATGGGCCCGCGCGGCGAGCGCAGCGACTGGCGCCTGCGGCTGGCCGCGCTGCGGCAGATATGGGGCGTGGCGCTGCTGATCGTCGTGGTGCTGGGCGGCATCTACGGCGGCTTCTTCACCCCGACCGAGGCCGCCGGCGTCGGCGCCTTCTTCGCCTTTGTCTTTGCCGTCGCCTCGCGCGGGATGGGGCCGGCCGACATTCTGGAGGTGCTGGTCGAGACCGCAAAGACCACCGCGGCGCTGTTTACCGTGCTGATCGGCGCAATGATGTTTGCGCAGTTCATCAACTTTTCCGGCATGCATCGGACGCTGCTGGATTTCGTCAACGGGCTGGATGTGGCGCCGGTGGTGATCATCCTGCTTATCGTGCTGCTGTTTCTGGTGCTGGGATGCGTTCTGGAAAGCCTCAGCATGATCCTGCTGACGGTGCCGATCCTGTTTCCGGTTGTGGTGGGGCTGGGGTACGATCCGATCTGGTTCGGCATCCTGGTGGTCATCGCGGTCGAGGTGGGCCTGATCACCCCGCCCATCGGCATCAACATATTCGTGCTGAAATCGGTGGTGCGTGACCTGGGCACCGGCACGGCCTTCAGGGGCGTGTTGCCGTTCTGGGCGGCAGACGTGCTGCGGCTGGGGTTGCTGGTAGCGTTTCCGGGCATGGCGCTGCTGCTGCCACAATGGTTCTTCGGCTAGTTGGGAGGGGGAACAGTGCGCGTCTATGACTGGGTTGCCCATCACGCCGGCCGGACACCGGCAAAACCGGCAGCGGTGGATCTGGCATCCGGGCGGCGGTTCTGCTGGGCCGCGTTCGACGACAGGGTCGGCCGGCTGGCCGCCGGGCTGGCAAGGCGCCATGGGGTCGGGCGCGGCGACCGGGTGGCGGTGCTTGCCCATAACTCCACCGATGTCTTCGAGCTGCAATTCGCCTGCTGGCGGCTCGGCGCGGTGTTCGTGCCGCTCAACTGGCGGCTGGCGGCGGCCGAACTGGCGCCGGTGCTGGCGCTGGCCGAGCCGCGCGTGCTGCTGCACGGGCCCGAGTTTGCCGATATCGCCAGCGGCTGCGGCTTGCCCGGCGCGGCCCTGATCGCCATGGCCGACGGCGCCGACAGCCCCTATGAGCGGCTCATCAAGGGCGCCACTGGCCGCCCGCGCATGCCCGCCGATCTGGCGCTGGACGATGCCGCGACGATCCTCTTCACCTCGGGCACCACCGGGCGGCCAAAGGGGGTGATCGTCACCCATGGCATGACCTTCTGGAACACCGTCAATCTGGGCCTGCCGTCCGAGGTGGACCGCCACAGCGTGCATCTGACAAGCCTGCCGCTGTTTCACACCGCCGGGCTGAACGCCTATGGAAACGTCGTGTTCCATGCCGGCGGCACCAATGTGGTGATGCGCCAGTTCGATCCGGCGCTCATGCTCGAACATCTTCAGCACCGGGGGCTGGGGCTGACGCATGCCTATACCGTTCCGGCCGGCTGGCAGTTCATGGCGCAGGACGGTGGGTTTGCCCGGGCCGATTTCGGCCGGCTGCGGATTGCCGGCACCGGCGGTTCGCCCTGCGCGCGCAGCCTTCTGGAAACCTGGGCCGGCAAGGGCGTGCCGCTGCAGCAGGGCTATGGCATGACCGAAACCAGCCCCACGGTGATGCTGCTGGACATCGATCAGGCGGTGCGCAAGCTGGGCTCGGCCGGCCTGCCGGCGCTGCATACCGAGGTGCGGCTGGTCGACCGTGACGGGCGCGTCATCGATGCCCCGGATACGGTGGGCGAGATCGAGGTGCGCGGTCCGAACGTGACACCGGGCTACTGGCGCGCGCCCGAGGCCACCGCGGCAGCGTTCCGGGACGGCTGGCTGCGCAGCGGCGATGCCGCCCGCCGCGATTCCGAGGGCTTCTACTACATCGTCGACCGCTGGAAGGACATGTTCATTTCGGGCGGCGAGAATGTCTATCCGGCCGAGGTGGAAAACGTGCTCTACCGCCTGCCCGGCGTGGCCGAGGCGGCGGTGATCGGTGTGCCGGACGATCGCTGGGGCGAGGTGGGCCTGGCGCTGCTGGTGCCGGGCCCGGGCGCCGTGCTGGACGCGGCGGCGGTGCAGGCGTTTTGCCGCCAGCATCTGGCCGGCTACAAGGTGCCGCGCCACGTCCGGCTGCGTGCCTCGTTGCCGCGCACCGCCACCGGCAAGGTGCTGAAACATGTGCTGCGCGCGGAAGAGACGTCTTGGTCATGATGCCCGCGCTCACCCCGGCAACAGGCCCCGGCAGCCCCGGTCAGACCGCCAGCCAGGCCGCCAGCCTGGCCGCCATGCTGCTCCGGCTGGTGCCGATGCGCTTGCTGCGGCCTCGCGGCGTGACATCCTCGGTCTGTTTTCATGCGGTTCGTGAAGGCGGTGGTCATGGAAGCAATCCTTGGCGCAACACCGTCGCAGTCCCGCTCAGATGGGTTGGCGCGGTTGGCAGGCCCGGCAGCCGATAACCAGGAAAGGCCCGCAGCATGCGTTATCCGCACCTTCTGGCGCCCCTTGCCCTGCGCGGGATAACCCTGCGCAATCGCGTGCTGATGGGCTCGATGCACACCGGGCTGGAAGATGACGATGACCTGCACCGCCTGGCCAGGTTCTTTGTCGACCGCGCAGAGGGGGGCGTGGGGCTGATGGTCACCGGCGGCATCGCCCCGAACGTCGAAAACGCACCTTTCGTCGGTTCTGCAAAGCTCACCACGGCCGAGGAGATCAGCCGCCACCGGACGGTCACGACGGCGGTGCATGACGCTGGCGGGCGGATCGTGATGCAGATCATGCCGACCGGGCGATCCGCCGACACGCCGGATTGCGTGGCGCCCTCGGCGATCCGCTCGCCGATTTCGCGCTTCGTCCCGCGGGCGCTGGACGAAGACGGGATAGAACAGCAGCTTGCCGATATCGCGCAGTGCGCTGCCCTGGCGCGCGACGCCGGGTATGACGGGGTCGAGCTGATGGGCTCGGAAGGCTATCTGATCAATCAATTCCTTGCCCCGCATGCCAACCAGCGCGCGGGTCGCTGGGGTGGCAGCCCGGAAAACCGCCGGCGTTTCGCTGTCGAGGCGGTGCGGCGGGTTCGCGCCGCGCTGGGCGATGACCGGCTGCTTGTCTATCGGATATCGCTGCTGGATCTGGTCCCGAACGGCCAGACCTGGGACGAGGTCGCAGCCCTTGCCCACGCGTCGGTCGAGGCCGGGGCGGACATCCTCAACGGCGGCATCGGTTGGCATGAAAGCCGCGCCCCGACCATCGCCACCTCGGTTCCGCGCGCCGCCTTTGCCTGGGCGGCGCAGCGGCTGAAATCCGAGGTCGGCGTGCCGGTCGTTGCCTCCAACCGGATCAATACGCCCGAGGTGGCAGAGCGCCTGCTGGCCGAAGGCTGGGCCGACATGGTGTCGATGGCCCGTCCGCTGCTGGCGGATGCCGCCTTTGTGCGCAAGGCAGCCCAGGGGCGGGCGGCGGAGATCACGCCCTGCATCGCCTGCAACCAGGCCTGCATCGACCATAGTTTTCGCCGCAAGCTGGCAAGCTGTCTGGTCAACCCGCGTGCCTGCCATGAGACCGAGCTGGTGTTCCACCCGGCCAGCCCCCCCCGCCGCATTGCCGTTGTCGGGGCCGGGCCGGCGGGTATCGCCGCTGCCCTGAGCGCCGCAGAGCGCGGCCATCAGGTTACGCTGTTCGAGGCATCTGACAGCATTGGCGGCCAGTTGAAGCTGGCCCGGGAAGTGCCGGGCAAGGAAGAGTTCCGCGGCCTTGTCACCTATTACGAGGCAGCGCTGAAGCGTTCGGCGGTCACGCTGCGCCTTGGCACCCGTGCCGAGCCGCAACAACTGCGTGGCTTTGATGCGGTGGTTCTGGCAACCGGCGCCCGCCCGCGTGACCCCGGGATACCGGGCGGGGACGGGCCCGGCGTGGCCAGCTATGCCGATGTTCTGACGGGCCGGGTGGTGCCCGGTGCGCGCGTGGCAATTGTCGGGGCGGGCGGCATCGGGTTCGACGTTGCGGAATTCCTGGTGCATGAGGGGCCATCGCCAACACTGGATATCGACCGCTGGCGCCGTGCATGGGGGGTCGGCGATCCGGCCGATACGCCGGGCGGCCTGATCGATGCCCGGCCTGAACCTCCGGCACGGCAGGTGGTGCTGTGTCAGCGCAAGACAACCAAGCACGGCGCCGGGCTGGGGGTGACGACCGGCTGGGTTCACCGGGCCAGCCTGCGCGGCAAGGGGGTGCAGATGCTGGGCGGTGTCAGCTATCTGGAGATCGGCGCGCGCGGGCTGCGCATTGCCACGCCCGACGCCCCCGAGGGCCGCTGGCTGGATGTCGATACCGTGGTGATCTGCGCCGGGCAGGAGCCGCAGCGAGAGCTTGAACCGGCACTTCAGGCAATGGGGGCCGAGGTTCACCGGGTCGGCGGTGCCGACAGGGCGCGCGAGCTTGACGCAAAGCGGGCCATCGATCAGGCGACCCGGCTGGCCGCGCGCCTGTAGCAGGCTTCGGAAAACGAAGAATTATCAGCAGCCGCGGCGGAAGCTGCGCCGCTTCCGCCGCTCGGCCTGGTCGCCCGGGCGGGACTTTTTGCCAGCGTGCCCACGTGCGGTGTTCCGGCCGGCGGCTCAGCGATGCGAAAGCAAGGCATTTTACTCGCCGCCGGCTCGGATCAGCGTCATATCAGCCGAAGTTCAGCTTTCCATGCCGCGCCTGCGCCGCCCAGGTGATCGCAGCGGCAAAGGCTGTCCAGCCTGCCAGGACCGCCGCAAAGCGCAGCGGCAGGCTGCGGCCGTCCAGCGCGGCCCAGGCCAGTTCGCCCATCGCGCGGGTGGGGGTCCAGACGGAAATGGCGGCGACGGTCTCGGGCAGCATCTGCGGCGGCATCCACAGCCCGCCCAGATAGGCCAGCGGCAGGAAGATCAGGTTGGCGAGCGGCACCGCAGCCCGGGCCGAGGCAAGCGAGCCCAGCGCCGTGCCCATCAGCGTGGCCGGCCCCGCCGCCAGCAGTGTGATCATCACCAGCCGCCCCCAGCCGCCCGTGTCGGCCAGCACCACGCCGCCAAGGGTCTTGCCCAGCACCAGCACCAGCCCCATCGCGACCGCGGAAAACCCGACCCCGGCGACGATCCGCGCCACCCATGGCGCGCTGGTAGCACCGGGCAGCAGTCTTTGCCAGCGGATGAAGGGGTCCGCACGGTCCTGCGCCACGGTGACGCCGAACTGATAGAAGCCCACGCCCAGCACCGCATAGACCGCGAAAGAGGCCATGGCATAGCCCGCCGCCGGCCCGCTGCCCGCCAGCCCCGCGCCGAAAAAGGCGTAGAGCATCGCCGGAAACAGCACCGTCGGCACCCAGAACCCCGGCTGGCGCAGCAGCACCCGCAGTACAAGGGTCAGTTCGGCCTGAAGCTGGCGGGCGGTCATGGGCGGTTCTCCGGTTTGATGCGGGCGATGACGTCCGGCAGGGCAAGGGGTTCGACGATCAGATCGGCAAATGGGGTGCCCTCGTCCACAAGGCGGCGCAGGCAGGCATCGCTGTCGTCGGTTTCGGCATGCCAGCGGTCGCCCGCATGCGTGGCGCGTAGCCAGTCGGGCGGGTGGGCACCTTCGGGCAAGGCGAAGCTGATCCGCCGCGCCTGCATCCGGGCGCGCATATCGGCCAGGGTGCCATCCATCACCTTGTGCCCCTTGTCGATCATGGTGATCCGGTCGCAGACGGCCTCGATCTCGTCCCAATGGTGCGAGGTCAGGATCAACGCGCCGCCGTCCTGTACATAGCCCCGCGCCGTAGCGCGGAAGGCCTGCTGTGCCTCGGCATCCAGCCCGGTGGTGGGCTCGTCCAGGAACACCAGCCCGGGGCGGCCCAGGAAAGCCAGTGCCAGCGCCACGCGCCGCACCTCGCCGCCCGAGAAACCGGCCATGCGGCGGTCGATCACGGGGGACAAGCCAAAGGCGGCGATCACGTCATCGAAGGGCACCGCGCGGGCGCGCCGCGCGGTGGCATAGGACAGCAATTCGCGCGGGGTCAGTTGGTCGGGGAAACCCGCCGCCTGTGGCGTCACGCCCATCATCGCCCGCGCCGCCGCGCTGCCCGGCGGGTGGCCAAACAGCCGCACCGCGCCCGCATCCGGCACCCGCAGCCCCATCAACATGGCCAGTGCGGTCGATTTTCCGGCGCCGTTGGGGCCCAGAAGCCCCAACGCCTCGCCCCGGCCAAGGTGCAAGGACAACCCGGCGACAGCCGTCACCGCGCCGAAGCGCTTGGCAATATCCAGGGCCTCGATCGGTTTGTGGTGACTGGTACTCATGTTGCCCCGCATGTGGTTCGCTGATAAAAAATCAGCTAAATGAGCAGGCTGGCTGCTTGAAGGACAGTTTCGTGAAACAGCCCGGATTCCGCGTGAAGCTGACCGACGGTCGGTTCGCGCTTCGCGAAATGGCCGCCGCGCTGCGCGACCGCACGGTCTGGGCGGTCATTCTGGGCGTCGTGCTGCTGGTGGCGCTGGCCGGGCCCTTCTACACGCTGGACAGCCTCGGCCTGGCGGGGCGGATCGGCTATTGGGGGTTGGTCGGTGTGCCCGGCGCGCTGATGATGTGGGCGCTGAACAGTCTGGTGGGTGTGCTCTGTCCGCCGCACTGGCCCCGCGCGGCGATCGGCGCGCTGGCGGGCGCCCTTGGCATCCTGCCGCTGATGCTTCTGGTGGCAGCCGGGATGGCGCTGGCCGGTCTGGACTTGCCGCCGGCGGGCTATGCAGGGCTGCTTCCCTATGTCGCGCCCACGGTTATCGGGATCAGCGTGCTGGTTCAGGTGCTGCGGCCCGGGCAGGACGATACGGCATCTGTTGCCAGCGCTGACCCGTCAACGGGGCTCTTCGCGCGGCTGCCGCCTGAACTGGGCCGAGACATCATCGCGGTGCAGGCCCAGGACCATTACGTCAAGGTTTCGACGACGCGCGGCAGCCATCTGGTCCTGATGCGCCTCAGTGACGCGGCGGCCGAGCTTGCCAGCCTTGGGGGCATGCAGATCCACCGGTCGTGGTGGGTCAATCTTGCGCATGCATCGGGACTGGAGAAGCCTGATACCGGGGGTGTCCGGCTGGTGCTGCGCAACGGTATTCGCGTCCCCGTTCCAAGATCGAAGGTTCCGGACGTCAAGCGCGCCCTCGCGGCGGAAAACAGGCTCGATGCCGGGCAGGCATGACCGGTTGCAGCGCCTGCCCGGGCTCTGGCATTGCCAGTTGCGAGGGCGGGAAATGGCCCGGCGCCGGCGCGGTGCAGGTGCGGCTGCACCGGGGTTACGGGCCGCTGCGCCGCTCTGACGCGGTCTTGTGACCCGGAAGCCCTTTGCCGCGGCCAATGATCCGGTTATATCTGCGCCATGCTGGTAGAACTCGGACATTTCGCCCTGATCCTGGCCTTTGCCGTCGCGCTGGTGCAGACGGTGGTGCCGCTGGTGGGCGCACACAAGGGCTGGGGCGACTGGATGGCCGCCGCCAACCCCATGGCCAGCGCGCAATTCGCGCTGGTCGCCTTCAGCTTTGCCGCGCTGACCTGGGCCTTCGTGACCTCGGATTTCTCGGTGCAGCTGGTGGTCAACAATTCCCATACCGCCAAGCCGATGATCTACAAGATCTCTGGCGTCTGGGGCAATCACGAGGGCTCGCTGCTGCTATGGGTGCTGGTGCTGACGCTCTTCGGCGCCTCGGCGGCCTGGTTCGGCTCGAATCTGCCCGCCACTCTGCAGGCCCGCGTGCTGGGGGTGCAAAGCTCCATCGCGGCGGCCTTCATGGCCTTCACCATCTTCACCTCCAATCCGTTCTGGCGCACCGCCTCGCCCCCCTTCGACGGGCGCGATCTGAACCCGCTTCTGCAGGATCCGGGCCTGGCCTTCCATCCGCCATTTCTCTACCTCGGCTATGTCGGCCTGTCGCTGGCCTTCAGCTTTGCCGTCGCCGCGCTGATCGAGGGGCGGGTGGACGCGGCCTGGGGCCGCTGGGTGCGGCCCTGGGCGCTCGCGGCCTGGGTGTTCCTGACCATCGGCATCGCGCTGGGGTCGTACTGGGCCTATTACGAACTGGGCTGGGGCGGGTTCTGGTTCTGGGATCCGGTGGAAAACGCCAGCCTGATCCCCTGGCTTTTTGCCACCGCGCTTCTGCACTCCGCCATCGTGGTGGAAAAGCGCGAGACATTGAAGGCCTGGACGGTGCTGCTGGCCATCCTGGGCTTCGGCTTCTCGCTGCTTGGCACCTTCATTGTGCGCTCGGGGCTCCTGACATCGGTCCACGCCTTCGCCGCCGACCCCGACCGCGGGTTGTGGCTTCTGGTCATCTTTGCCGGCTTCATGGCCGGGGCGCTGATCCTGTTTGCCCTGCGCGGCGCGGCGCTGGAGGCCAAGGGGCTGTTCGCCACCGTCAGCCGCGAGACGGGCCTGGTGCTGAACAATGTGCTGCTGGCGGTGTCGGCGCTGGTGGTCTTCGTGGGCACGATGTGGCCGCTGATGGCGGAAATGGCCTTTGACCGGGTGCTGTCGGTCGGCCCGCCCTTCTTCAACATGGCCTTCACCCCCTTCATGGTGGCGCTGGCCGTGGTGCTGCCGGTGGGGGCGATGCTGCCCTGGAAACGCGGCAACATCATCCGCACGCTGCGCGGGCTTTGGGGCTTTGCGGTGCTGGCGGTGGTGATGGGCGCCCTGGTCTGGGTCATCCAGACCGAGGGCACGATGCTGGCGCCGGTGGGCGCGGCGCTGGGGGTCTGGGTGGCACTTGGCGCGCTGGTCGATCTGGCCAGCCGCACCGGACGCGGCAGCCCCGCCGAACGCCTGCGCCGCCTGACGCGCCTGCCCGGCGCCGACTGGGGCAAGGCGACGGCGCATCTGGGCTTCGGCATCACCGTGCTGGCCATCGCCGTGAAGGTCGGCTGGCAGACCGATGACATCCGCGTCGCGCATCTGGGCCAGGGCTTCGACCATGGCGCCTATACCCTGACGCTGGAGGATGTGCAGCGGGTGGAGGGACCCAATTTCATCTCTACCATGGGTTTCGTCACCGTGACGCGGGACGGGCGCCATGTCGCCGAACTGCGGCCGGAGCGGCGCATCTATCCCGCCGCCGGCATGCCCACCACCGAGGCCGCCATCGACTACGGCTTCTGGCGCGATGTCTATGTCACACTGGGCGACCCGCAGGAGGGCGGCGGCTGGGCGGTGCGCAGCTATATCCGGCCGCTGGCGAACTGGATGTGGACCGGGGCGCTGCTGATGGCGCTGGGCGGGCTGATCTCGCTCTTTGATCGGCGTTTCCGGGTGGCGGCCGGCGCGCGCCAGCCGGCGCCGCGCAGCACGCCGACGCCGGCGGAGTAGGGTCATGCGCGCGCTCTTCCTGATCCTGATCCTGGGGCTGGCGATGCCGGTGATCACCGCGCCGCCGGCCCAGGCCGTGCAGCCGGACGAGATTCTGGACGACCCGGCGCTGGAGGCGCGCGCGCGGGCGTTGTCGGCCAATCTGCGCTGCGTGGTCTGCCGTAACGAAAGCATCGACGAATCGAATGCCGATCTGGCCCGCGACATGCGGCTGGTGGTGCGCGAGCGTCTGGTCGAGGGCTATTCGGATGCGCAGGTGATGCAGTTCATGGTCGACCGCTACGGCGAATTTGTCCTGCTGGAGCCGCGGCGCGACGGCTGGAACATCCTGCTCTGGGCATCCGGGCCGATCCTGTTGCTGCTCGGCCTGGGAATTGCGGTGACGGCGATCCGCCGGCGCGGCAACGATGCGCCCGAGCCGCTGTCCGAGGCCGAGCGCGCGCGTCTGAAGGAAATCCTGCGCGAGTGACGCAAGGTTGACGCTTTGCGCCGGCAGCGCTGCGCGGCTAGGGTTCGGCTGACTGTGTCAGAGAGGAACCCCGGCAGATGGATTACAAGACCCTGATGGTCAGCGAGGACGGCGGGATCGGCCTGATCCGGCTGAACCGGCCGACGCTGATGAACGCGCTCAACAGCCAGATGCGGGCGGAAATCACCCATGCCGTCGCCGATCTGGGCGCACGGATGCGGGTGCTGGTGCTGACCGGCGAGGGGCGGGCCTTCTGCTCGGGCCAGGATCTGGGCGATGGCACCTCGGTCAGCGAACTGGACCTGGGCCGCATCCTGCGCGAGGAATACGAGCCGATGCTGCGGGCGATCTATGACTGCCC
>SKNG01000016.1 GCA_007120685.1 Paracoccaceae bacterium
ACGCGCCCAGCATCATGCGCCCGGCGTCTTCCTTGTAATAGGCGCATTCGTCGGGCACGCGCAGCACCGGCAGGGCGCCGGTGATGGCGGCCATCGGTTCGGTGACGATGTAGAAATGCTCGCAGGCATGCAGCGGCACCGGGGCGCCGGCAAGCTGACCAACGGCATTGGCCCACATGCCGGTGCAATTGACCACCACCTCGGCCTCGACCGGGCCCTGGTCGGTATCGACCCCGCAGACGCGCCCGTCCTTCTGGCGGATGGCGGTGACCGTGACGCCCTCGACGATCCGCGCGCCCTGCTGGCGGGCACCGCGGGCCAGCGCGGTGGCGATGTTCAGCGGGTCGCCCTGCCCGTCACGCGGGATGAAAAGCCCGCCGCGCACGCTCTCCAGATTTACCAGCGGGTGCAGACGGCCCAGTTCCGCGCGGTCCACCACCTCGACCTCGACGCCATGCACGCGGGCCATCGAGGCGTTGCGCGCCAGTTCCTCCATCCGGTCCGCCGTCAGCGCCAGCGCCACCGACCCGGTGCGCCGGAAGCCGGTGGCGATGCCAGTCTCTTCCTCCAGCGTGCCGTAAAGCTCTTGCGAGTATTTCGCTAGCCGGGTCATGTTGATCGACGCGCGCAGCTGCGCGATCAGCCCGGCCGCGTGCCAGGTGGTGCCGCAGCCCAGTTGCCGGCGTTCCAGCAGCAGCGTGTCCTGCCAGCCCAGTTTCGCCAGATGATAGGCGACCGAAGCGCCAACGATGCCGCCGCCGATGATGACGGCGCGGGCGTGGCGGGGAAGGGAGGCTTGCATGGCGAGTTCCGTGCTGGTTGCGGGGGCGCATCAGGCTTGAATTGGTTGTTCAGGGCGCGCAGGACGTCGTCAAGGGTTGATCCGGGTTCGGCAACGACCGGGGCCAGGGCCGCATCGGCCGCAATGGTGACCGGCCGATGGCTTGAAGAGCACCACCGAGCCGGTGATATCCGCGTGTTCCCGCGTGGTGTGGATGCCTGCTGCCGGTTTCGCGGACAGTGGGCTGAGGTAGCATAGCGCCGGCCTCAAACTCCATCGGGCTGAGGTAACCCAGCTTCCAACGCGGCATTGTCCCAGACGGTCCCGGCGCGGTTCATTGAGCATGTGATGCCGGCCTGTCTGCTGGCCGACGCAACAACGAGCGCTTCTGATCGATGATGTGGCCTTGGTCCAAGGCACGCGGGCAGGACGGAGGGTGGGACGCAAATCCACGGACACGGGACGACCTCCTGTCCACCGGACCCGCTCTGCTTCGGTCTTGCCGCCGCCTGCATGATATCGCGCCCGAGGCCGGATGTTCTCGCGTCAGGCATGGGCGGACGTTATGCCAGTAAGTGGGTTCGGCCGGACTTTCCGCCAGAGGCCTGCATGCGGGGATCGAGCAGCACGGCGCCCGGTCTTGACGCAATGACTGACTGATTGCGCGTCACAACCGCATCGGTCCGGCGGACGGCGCTTCACGCATCTGCCTATGATGCCGGAAAATCAAGGCCAAAGCGCCAGACCGGCCCCGCCAAGACCCGCAACGATCACCACCCCCCAGGGCGGCAGCTTCCAGGCCATCAGCAGGACGAAGCAGGCCAGCGCCAGGGTGAAGTCGCGCATGTCGCCGATGGCGCTGGTGAAGACCGGGGAATAGAGCGCGGCGCCAAGGATGCCGACGACGGCGGCGTTCGCGCCCTGCATCAGCGATTGTGCCCTGGCCATCGCGCGGAACCGGTCCCAGAAGGGCAGGACGCCGATCAGCAACAGGAAACCCGGCAGGAAAACGGCAAGCAGCGCCAAAACTGCGCCGACCACACCATTCGGCGCAGGCCCCAGCACTGCGCCCAGATAGGCGGCGAAGGTGAATAGTGGCCCCGGCACCGCCTGCGCCGCGCCATAGCCTGCAAGGAAGTCATCCGGCGTCACCCAGCCGGGGGCGACCGTCTCGGCCTGCAACAGCGGCAGCACCACATGGCCGCCCCCGAAAACCAGAGCGCCCGCGCGGTAGAAGCTGTCGAATACCGCGAAGGCCTGCCCCAGCCCGGCGAGCAGTGGCAGCAGAACCAGCAGGCCGAAGAAAAGCAGCAAGGCCGCTGCGGCGATGCCGTGCGTCACCGGCATGGTGACGTGCCCGCCTACGGGTGCGCCGGTGCCGCGGCCGAGCGCGAGGCCCAGGGCTGCGCCGGCCATGATCGCGCCGACCATGCCAATGGCCCCTGGCAGGAAGGTCAGCATCGCCACGGCGACGACCGCAATCGCCGCGCGTTCCCTGTCGGGGCAGAGTGTCCGCGCCATGCCCCAGACCGCCTGCGCGATGATCGCAACAGCCACGATCTTCAACCCGTTCAGCGCCCCCGTGCCCAGCGGCCCGGGAATGCTGGCGGCTGTCATGGCGAAGACCAGCAGCACCAGTGCCGAGGGCAGGGTGAAGGCCATGAAGGCCGCCAGCGCCCCCGGCCATCCCGCGCGCATCATTCCCAGCGCAAAGCCGACCTGCGAGGACGCGGGGCCCGGCAGGAACTGGCAAAGTGCGACCAGATCGGCGTAGGCGGCATCACTCAGCCACTTCCGCCGGGACACCAGTTCGTCACGGAAATAGCCCAGATGCGCAATCGGCCCGCCGAAAGATGTCATGCCCAGCTTCAGGAAGGCCCCGAAGACCTCACCCGCGGTGCCCTGCGCGGCGCTGTCCGGCTGTGCGGCCGCACGGTCTGTGTCTTGCGTCATTCCTGCCCCGTCTTCCGGATAAGCTCGTGCAACCGGCGCCGAGCAACCGCCAGCCCTTCGCGCCCCTTGTCGGCGACGGTATAGAGCTCTCGCACCGTGCGGCCATCGCGCTCGGACCGGCTGGTCAGATAGCCGTCGCGTTCCACCTTTGCCAGCATCGGATAGAGCGTGCCCGGCGACAGGCGGTAGCCGTGCCGCGCCAGTTCGTCGATCATCCATTGCCCGCAGATCGGCTCCTCGGCGGCGTGATGGAAGACATGCAGCCGCACCAGTCCCGACAACCGATCATGATGCTCCATCTTTCCGGCCATTGTCTGACCCCGTTTGAGTTTCCGTCTGGCGCGGCTGTCCGACCTCAACCGGAAACCGAAGCGGCGGCAAGGATCAATTGTGCGCGGCAACGGCGACAGGCGGGTGCCGCACGGACCGTGTCTGCACGCGTTGATACCCCCAGAAAGGACACGACTCGCTTAGCTCTGTTTCGAAAACGAAATTCGATCACGATGGCGCGAACCCAGCTGCCGCGTTTCAGCAGCGGCCGGGCCGACCAAGGGGGGGAGAGAGGGAGGAACCGGATGATATCGCGTTCACAGGCGAAACTGCTGGTGTTGGGGCTGTTCGGCGGCGGGTTGCTGCTGTCGCTTGGGACCCATTGCAGCGGTGTCATCGCCAATGACCCGGACCGCAACATCTGGATCCCGGACGAGCTGACCATGCCGCTGGAACTGCAGGTGGCTTGTAACCAAGTGGAAGTCCTGCTTCGCTACCGCTGGCCAACCGATCACCCCAAGCTCTATATCGACATGCTGCGCTTTGACGGCGAGCGCTGGGTGCACCGTGGCGGCAGCCCGGTCGGGCATGCGCCCACCACCGCAGAACACCGGCACCGTGCAGTGCTGCGAGCGCTGAAGTCGACATGAAGGGCGAAAAGCGGAGGGAGGAGAGCGGCCCTCGTCAAGCTGAGTGGCCAGCCGTTGGCGGTCAGGAAGGCGTCATTCGCTTGGACGGCGGGCGAGCCCGGCGCTGCAGATGCGTTTGCCAGGCTCTGCCTGCACTGAGGCTGCTCTCAGGCCTGACCGGGCTTGCGCGCGATCAGCGCCTTTGCCGGGCCACGGCATTGAAGCTGGCGGATGTCTGCAACCCCGGCCTGCGCGAGGTCGCGGCGAACCCGCGCCGGGGCAAGCATGCGGCCTGATCCACGGACAGCGATCCCCAGCCGGATGCAGCGGTCAAGCCAGTCGACCGTG
>SKNG01000165.1 GCA_007120685.1 Paracoccaceae bacterium
AAAGGCGAAGGTGCTGTCGGCCAGGCTGAAGATGAAGCCGCCATGGCAGAGGTCATGGCCATTGGTCATCTCTCGCGCGACGGTCATCGACAGGGTGGCCGTGCCCGGCCCAACCGCGTCGATCTGCATGCCCAGATGCTTCGAGGCGCGGTCATCGGCCCACATCGCCGCGGCGCTGGCTTCGGCAAGCTCTTGCGGGGTCATGGCAGAGGTCATGGCCGCTTACCTGCCCCTGAACGCCGGGGTGCGCTTGTCCAGGAAGGCGGCGACGCCTTCGGCGTAATCGTCGCTGAAACCGGCCTGGCGTTGCAGGCGCTGTTCAAGGTCAAGCTGGGCATCCATGTCATGCGTGGCGGCGGCCTGGATGGCCTGTTTGGTCAGGCCCAGCCCCAGCGTCGGCCCCTCGGCCAGGCGGCGGGCGAGCGCCGTGGCCTCGGCCATCAGCGCTTCGTCCGGGACCGCCTTCCAGATCAGGCCCCAGGCGGCGGCGGTGGTGGCGTCGATGGGTTCGGCGGTCAGGGCCATGCCCTTGGCGCGCGCCTCGCCGACCAGCCGGGGCAGCGACCAGGAGCCGCCGGCATCGGGCACCAGCCCCAGTTTCGAGAACGCCTGGATGAAGCGCGCCGACTGGCCGGCCAGCACGATATCGCAGGCCAGCGCGATATTGGCCCCGGCGCCGGCGGCCACGCCGTTTACCGCGCAGACCACGGGTTTGGGCAGGTCGCGCAGCTGGCGGATCAGGGGGTTGTAATAGCTGCCGATGGTTTCGCCCAGATCGGCGCGGTCACCCTTGCGGGGGTCGCGCCCGCCAAGGTCCTGGCCCGCGCAGAAGCCGCGCCCGGCGCCGGTCAGAAGGACCGCGCGCAGGGTGTCGTCCTGTGCTGCCTGCTGCAGCGCGCCGCGCAGGGCCAGATGCATTTCAGGGGTAAAGGAATTCAGCTTGTCCGGGCGGTTGAGCGTGATCTGCATCAGCCCAGCGTCCCGAGCCACCAGAACGGTGTCGGAATCAGTCATGTCCAGAGCCTCCCGAATCGTGCCGCAGCACTCTCCTCGGGGCGAACGTTCCCATAAGCCGACCGGCCGGTCAATCAATTTTCAGGAAGCCGGCGGGGATGTGCGCTCGCCGGTGTGGGTCAGGCAACGGATGGCACGGGAGTGGGCCGGCGATCTGCTTCGCGGCCGGCGCGGGGGCGCGCCTAGGTGACCCGGACCGAGCCTTCGGTGGTGAAGCGGCGCCCGTCCTCATGCGTCCAGGTAAAGGTGAAGTCCCCTGGCGCGGCGGCGCGGACATGAAAGGTGAAGGTGGGATTGGCCGCAGCGCCATTGGCGAAGTCATAGGCGATGACGGTCTCGCCGTTCATCGTCGCTTCGAACCGGGCCAGCATGTCGCGCGGGCCGGGGCCGGAAACGGCGGTGACCATGGGATGGTCGATCAGCGTACGCACCTCGATCGTATCGCCCGCGCTGGCAGAGCGGGGCAGGCGGACGCGGGGGGTGGACTGGTGCAGGTCCGACATGAGTTTGCTCCTTCCCTCAGGTGGCGCAGCCGCCGATGGAAACGGCGGTGCGGGCGGCGGCCTGCAGCACGCGGCCGTCCGACAGTTCGGCCAGGACCAGGAAATCCTGCTCTTCGGCCAGCCGGATGCGGGTAAAGACCTCGGCCTTCGTCAGATGCGGGGTCAGATGAAAGCTGCCGATCCCGGGTTCGGGGTTGGCCGTGGCGATGATGTGGATGGCACTGACGTGATCCTCGGCCGTCATCGGGCTATCCACCCGAACGGTCAACGGCACCTGCGCGCCGTTTTCCGCCACGGCGGGGGTGTCAAGCGCGATCCCGCCTTCCTCGGCCGAGCGGCCGTCAAGGATGGCGTCCAGTGCCGCCTGCACCTCATCGTCCAGCGAGATGGCGGCGGCGGGCAGCGGCAAGAGGACAAGCACGGCGGAAGCCGCCGCGCTGGCCATGAAGGTTCGCCGTTGAAGGGTCATTCGGCTCTCCTGTGCGGTTCGGGTTACGAGAACATGTCATCGGTGATGCTGGCATACCAGGCATCGGCGTAGCGCGCTTCCAGCCGCCGGTTGCGTGACATTTCCGAGAGCGGCCCGCTCGGGGATACGCCGCCCGAGTCCGGCGTCGCCTCGAACCCGTCATCGGTGGGCCGGAAGATGGCGGCGACCGAGATGCCGTAATCCTCGCCCGCATGGCTGTAGCAGGTGTTGAAATAGACCGGATCATCCCAGGCCGGCCGGCCCGAGATCTCGGCCAGCGCGGCGGTCACGGCGGTCTTGGCGGTGGAATTGGCGATATAGCCGGATTTCGGCATTGGTGCGCCGACATTGGCGTCGCCGATCACATGGATGTCGCGCGCCGCCTCGGCCTCGAAGCTGCGCGGGTTCACGGGCACCCACCCGCTGTCATTGGCCAGCCCGGCATCGCGGGCGATGCCGGCGGCGTATTGCGGCGGGATGACATTGCCGAGATCGACGTGGTGTTCCTCGCCGAACTCGCTGACGAACAGCTTGTTTTCGGTGTCCACCCGCATGATCCGCCCGTCCTGGCTGGCCGGGATCCATTCGATCATGTCGCCGTAAAGCTCTTCCCAGGCGTCCTGGAAAAGGCCCTGCTTGGCGAAACCGTCCTTGGAGTCGAAGGCCAGGATCTTCGCGGTCGGATTGGCCTGTTTCAGGTGATGCGCGATCATGCTGATCCGCTCATAGGGGCCGGGCGGGCAGCGGAAGGGGTTGTCCGGGATCGCCATGCCCACGACGCCGCCTTCCGGCAGCGCCTCCAGCTGTGCGCGCAGCGTGGTGATCTGGCTGCCGTCGCCGCCCCACCAGGCGTGGGGGAATACCTCGGACGCGGCTTCGTCATAGCCCTCGATGGCGTTCCAGCGCAGAGCGATGCCGGGCGAGAGGATCAGCTTGTCGTAGTCCAGCACATCGCCGCCGGCTAGCGTCACGCGGTGGCCCTCGGCATCGATTTCCTGCGCGCGGTCATGGATCACCTGCACCCCGCGGGCGCGCAGCCCGTCATAGGAATGGGTTATGTCCGAAAGCTGCTTGCGGCCGCCCAGGATCAGGTTGCCATAGGGGCAGGTGACGAAACTGGTCTGCGGCTCCACCAGCGTGACCGAAACATCGGGATAGTTGATCCTGGCAAAGCGCGCGGCCGAGGCGCCGCCGAAGCCGCCGCCGACAACCAGCAAACGGCCGTTCGTGTTGGCGCGCAGCAGGCCCGGGGTGGCAAGGGTGGCGGCCGAGGCGGCGATCAGCGTGCCGAAACCGCGGCGGGTCAGGGTGGTGCGGGTCTGGCGGGTCATGGCGGGCCTCATTCCAGCGACGAGAAAAAATCGGCCAGGGCTTCGACGTCGGCCTCGGTATAGCCGCGCGCGATGCGGTTCATGATCGTGGCGGGGCGCTCGTCGGCGGCGAACTCGGCCCAGACGAGCAGAAAGGCGTCGCGGTCATAGCCACGCAGGTCCGAGATCGCGCCCTGACCGGCGCCCGCCTGGCCGTGGCAGCCGGCGCAAGCCTCGGCCAGCATCGGGCCGTCGGGCTGGGCCACTGCGGGCCAGGCGGCCATGGCAAGCGCCAGCGTTGTCGGCAGCAATAGCCTCGTTCTCATTGGTATCCTCCGCATCAGGGTCATCATGCGCCGCTAGCGCCCATGCAAAGATATTATTCCAGAAACAAGAGTCCAGCAAACCGGTTTTCAGAACAAAGTGTCTTCTGACGATGCCATGGGCGGGAATTATTTCTTCCGCGCGGCTGGCGGGCGGGACGGATTTCAGGGCCGTCCCGGGCTTTCGAGTCCAAACCAGGGTCGCAGCCGAATCCCCAGCCAGCTTCCCGGCAGGGCGGCGGCGATCCAGACCCAGCCATGCAGGCTGCCCGAGGCCACGCCCGAAAAGAAGGCCGAGATATTGCAGCCAAGGGCCATCCGCGCCCCGTAGCCCAGCATCAGCCCG
>SKNG01000181.1 GCA_007120685.1 Paracoccaceae bacterium
ATGACGCTGGCGCATGAGCTTGGCCACGGCGTGCACCAGCGGCTGGCGGCGGGCCAGGGTGAATTGCTCTCGGCCACGCCCCTGACGCTGGCCGAGACGGCGAGCGTGTTTGGCGAGATGCTGACCTTCCGCAAGCTTCTGGCCCAGGCCGGCAGCGCGGCCGAGCGCAAGACGCTGCTGGCCGGCAAGGTGGAGGACATGATCAACACCGTGGTCCGGCAGATCGCCTTCTACGACTTTGAATGCAAGCTGCACGCGGCCCGGCGCGAGGGGGAACTGACGCCAGATGACATCGACGCGCTGTGGATGAGCGTGCAGGCCGAAAGCCTGGGGCCGGTCTTCGAATTCATGGACGGCTACGAGAGCTTCTGGTCCTACATCCCGCATTTTGTCCATTCGCCCTTCTACGTCTATGCCTATGCCTTTGGCGACGGGCTGGTGAACGCGCTTTACGCCGTTTACGAGGAGGCGCCCGAGGGCTTCCAGGAGAAGTATTTCGAGATGCTGGCCGCGGGCGGGTCGAAGCATCACAAGGAATTGCTGGCGCCCTTCGGCCTCGATGCCTCGGACCCGGCCTTTTGGGACAAGGGGCTGGCGATGATCGAGGGCTTCATCGACGAACTGGAGGCGATGGAGGGCTGACGCCCCGACAACGCGCGGCTGGGAAGCGCCGGAAAACGGGCTTTGTGATGCGCCCGTTTCACGCGCCTCCGAAGGCGCGTTCCCCGGTCCCCGACGCAGCGATCCGGCGTAAACCGGGTCAGACCACGGTATCGCGGGCGATTTCGGTCAGCAGCCAGTCGCGGAACAGCGCCACGGCGCGTTTCGGCCGGGCGCCGGGGGCGGGTTCGGGCTCGACGAAGTAATAGCCCGCGCCGCTGGGCCGCTCCTGATCCAGCGCCACCAGCGTGCCAGCGTCCAGTTCCGGCCGGATAAGGAAGGCCGGCATCAGCGCCAGCCCCATACCCGCCGCCGCGGCCTGGGCGAGCGTGGCGAATTGCTCGAACCGCATTACCGGCACCCGGTCCGGCTGGCCCTTCGCGGCCAGCCATTCCGCCCAGGCCCGGGGGCGCGAGGCCAGCGCCAGCACCGGCAACGCGCGCCAGTCCTGCCCCTGCTTCAGCAGCGCCGGCGCCGCCACCGGCAACACGCTTTCCTGCAGCAGAAGCGTCATCCGCGCCCCCGGCCAATCGGCGCGGCCGGAATGGATGGCGGCGTCCATCCCCTCGGCGCCGAGGTCGAAATGGCCGATGCGAGTGGCGAATTGCAGCGTGATTTCCGGATGCCGGCGCACGAAGCCGGGAATGCGCGGCATCAGCCAGCGGGTGCCGAATGTGGGCAGAATCGCCAGCCGCAAGCCTTTCTCCGGCGCCTGGCCCAGCGCCTCCAGCGCGCCCTGGCCCAGCGCCTCTAGCGCCGCGCGGGCGCGCAGGGCATAGGCGGCGCCCGCCTCGGTCAGCCGCACGCGGCGCCCGGCGCGTTCTACCAGCGCCACGCCCAGTTGCCCCTCCAGCGCCGCCACCTGGCGCGACACAGCCCCCTGCGTCAGCGCCAGATCGCGCGCCGCGCCAGTGAAGCTGCCGGTGCGCGCTACCGCGTCAAAGGCCAGCAGCGCCGCCATGCCGGGTAACAGCCGCCGTTGCATGAACTATTCCCATTTGTAATACTGCATTGCGACAATATCGTTTTGCACAGCCCCTGTCTCGTGCTATCCCGTCGGTGAAATCTTTCAAGCTCGAAAGGAAATGCCATGCTCGACCGCCCCGTTCTGAAAGCCAAGGACAAGCCGGATCTGGATCGTTTCATCTGGGACGACCCGCTGCGGCTGGAGACACAACTGACCGAGGACGAGCGCATGCTGCGCGACGCGGCGCATGACTTCGCCCAGTCCACGCTGCAGCCGCGCGTGATCGAGGCCTACCGGACCGAGAAATCGGACCCGGAGCTGTTCCGCCTGATGGGCGATGCGGGCCTTCTGGGCACCACGGTGCCCGAGGAATATGGCGGGCTGGGTGCGGGCTATGTGACCTATGGTCTGGTCGCGCGGGAAATCGAGCGGGTGGATTCGGGCTATCGCTCGATGATGTCGGTGCAGTCGTCGCTGGTGATGTATCCGATCTACGCCTATGGCAGCGAGGAGCAGCGCCAGAAGTATCTGCCGAAACTGGCCTCGGGCGAATACATCGGCTGTTTCGGCCTGACCGAGCCCGATGCGGGTTCCGACCCCGCCGGCATGAAGACCCGCGCCGAGAAGACCGCGAATGGCTATCGGCTGACGGGGTCGAAGACCTGGATTTCCAACTCGCCCTTCGCCGATGTCTTCGTGGTCTGGGCGAAGTCCGACCACCACGGCGGGCGCATCCGGGGCTTCGTGCTGGAGAAGGGCATGAAGGGTTTGTCGGCGCCGAAGATCGAGGGCAAGCTGTCCCTGCGCGCCTCGACCACCGGCGAGATCGTCATGGACGGGGTCGAGGTCGGCGACGAGGCGCTCTTGCCGCATGTCGAGGGGCTGAAGGGGCCGTTCGGCTGTCTGAACCGGGCGCGCTATGGCATCGCCTGGGGCGTGATGGGCGCGGCCGAATTCTGCTGGCATGCGGCGCGGCAATACGGGCTGGACCGCAAGCAGTTCGACAAGCCGCTGGCGCAGACGCAGTTGTTTCAGAAGAAGCTGGCCGACATGCAGACCGAGATCACGCTGGGCCTGCAGGCGGCGCTGCAGGTGGGCCGGCTGCTGGACGAGGCGCAGGCGGCGCCGGAGATGATCAGCCTGATCAAGCGCAACAATTGCGGCAAGGCGCTGGATATCGCCCGGGTGGCGCGCGACATGCATGGCGGCAACGGGATTTCCGAGGAATATCAGGTGATCCGGCATATGGTGAATCTCGAGACGGTGAACACCTATGAGGGCACGCATGACGTGCATGCGCTGATCCTGGGCCGGGCGCAGACCGGGCTGCAGGCGTTCTTCTGAGCCGCGTTGCAGATGGAAATCGGGGGCCGTGCCGGGCAACTGGCGCGGCCCCTTGCCGTTTCGGGTGGCCGGGGACGGGGGTGCCGGCTCGGCCCCCATCGAGGGGGCCTCGCCGGCCGGGGGCTGCCTGCCCCCGCGGCGCGTGCCGCGCCTTCCCCCGGGGATATTTCCGGAGCAAAGAAGGAAAAGCCGGGTTGCGCGGGGCGCCGGATTCTGGATGGATCGGGACGTTGCGAAAGGAAGGCTGCCATGACCCCTGCCCTGCAAAGCCACGCCGCCCTGGCGCTGTGTCGGCTGGCACCGGTGATGCCGGTGCTGGTGATCGAGGAATTGCGCCATGCCGTGCCACTGGCCCGCGCGCTGGTTGCCGGCGGGTTGCCGGTGCTGGAAGTGACGCTGCGCACCGGCTGCGCGCTGGAGGCGATCGCCGCCATGGCCAGGGTGACCGGTGCGCGGGTGGGGGCGGGCACGGTGCTGTCGGCGCATGACGCGGCGCGGGTGAAGGCGGCGGGGGGCGGGTTTGCCGTTTCGCCCGGGGCGACGCCGGGGCTGATCGCGGCCTGCACGGCGCAAAAGCTGCCGCTGGTGCCCGGCGCCGCCACGACGAGCGAGGCCATGGGGCTGCTTGACGCGGGTTACCGGGTGCTGAAGTTCTTTCCCGCCGTGCCGGCAGGCGGGATCTCAATGCTGTCGGCCCTGCGCGGCCCCTTGCCGCAGGCGCTTTTCCTGCCCACCGGCGGGATCACCGCCGAGACCGCGCCGGACTGGTTGAACCTGCAGAACGTGGTCTGCGTGGGCGGCAGCTGGGTGGCGCCGGCGGCGATGATCCGGGCTGGCGACTGGGACGGGATCGAGCGGCGCGCGCGCGCGGCAGCGGCGTTGTTGCGGGAGGATTGAGGCGGGTTTCCGCCGGACCCTGGGTGCGGCCAGCAGGCGCGACGTTCAGGGCCCGGCGCCCGGCGCGGCCCAGCCGCTGCGCGCGGCGCGGCTGGC
>SKNG01000158.1 GCA_007120685.1 Paracoccaceae bacterium
TCATCATCCGCTCCATGCTGTTCGGCCTGCCGGCCCGGGCGCGCGCCGATCACATCCCGCGCGTCACCTATACCGAGCCGGAACTGGCCCAGATCGGCCTGACCGAGGCCGAGGCGCGCAGAAAGCACGGCAAGGCGGCCGAGGTGATCCGGCTGGGGTTCGATGCCAATGACCGCGCCCTGGCCGAGGCGCGCACCGAGGGGTTCATCAAGCTGATGGCCTGCAAGGGCCGGGCCGTGGGCGTCACCATCGCCGGCCCGGGCGCGGGCGAGATGGTCGCGCCATGGGCACTGATGATCGCCAACCGGCAGAAGCTTTCGGCGCTGGCTGGCACCGTGCTGCCCTATCCGACGCAGGCGGAACTTTCGAAACGCGCGGCGGGTGCCTATTTTTCCCCGCGGCTCTTTGGTAACGCTTGGGTGAAGCGGATCGTCAGGGCGGTGCAGCGTTTCCTGCCCTGACCCTTCGGGTTAAGGCGGGTCATGTTCTTTCGCACGCTATCAGGCCGGTTCCTGATCCTGACCATCATCTTCGTGATGCTGGCCGAGGTGCTGATCTTCGTGCCCTCGGTCGCGCGTTTCCGCGAGGATTACCTGCTGTCGCGGCTGGAACGCGCGCAACTGGCCTCGCTGGCGCTGCTGGCCTCTGACGGGTCCATTTCCGACCGGCTGGCCGAGGAACTGCTGGTCAACGCCGGCGTCTACAACGTGGTGCTGCGCCGCGACGAGCTGCGCGAGCTGGTGCTCTCTTCCCCAGTGCCGGGGCCGATCAGCGCCACCTACGACCTGCGAAGCCCCGGCGCACTGGAACTGATCCGCGATGCGCTGGCCGAACTGATGCTGGCCGAGGACCGGGTGATCCGCGTCTTCGGCGACCCGGTGCGCGAAGGGGGGCTGCTGATCGAGGTCACCATGGACAGCGGCCCTCTGCGCAGCGAGCTGCGCGATTACGCGCTGCGGATCCTGCTTTTGTCCTTCGCCATCTCGTTCAGCACCGCGGCGCTGCTGTTTCTGGCCGTGCAGCGGCTGATGGTCACGCCGATCCGGCGGGTGACGGCGGCGATGGCCGAATACGGCAAGGCGCCAGAGGACGCGCGGCGCATCATCAAGCCGGCCTCGCGCGTGGTGGAACTGCGCGAGGCCGAAGAGGCGCTGTCCAGCATGCAGACCGAACTGACCCATTCCCTGCGTCAGAAAGAGCGGCTGGCCCAGCTTGGCGGGTCGGTTGCGCGGATCGCGCATGACCTGCGCAACAGCCTGGCCACGGCGACGCTGGTTGCCGACCGGATCGAGGCGTCGAAGGATCCGGCGGTCACGCGTGCGGCACCGAAGCTGGTGGGGGCGCTGTCGCGCGCGGTGAACCTGTGCGAGGCGACGCTGGCCTTCGGCAAGGCCGAAGAGCCGCCACCGCGGCTGGCGCGCCTGCTGCTGCGCCCGCTGGTGGGCGAGATCGTCGAGGCCGAACAACTGGCCGCGGGCAGTGACGGCGCCATCGACTATCTGATCGACGTGCCGCCGACCCTGGGCTTGCGCGCCGATGCCGAGCAGCTTTTCCGGGTGCTGTCCAACCTTGTGCGCAACGCCCGCCAGGCGATTCAGGCCACCGGCCAGCCCGGCAGCATCGAGATCAGCGCGCAAGAGACGGCCGAGGCCTGCGTGATCCGGGTCATCGACACCGGGCCGGGCCTGCCGAAACGGGCGCGCGAGCATCTGTTCGCGGCCTTTCAGGGCGGCGCGCGGAAGGGTGGCGTGGGGCTGGGGCTGGTCATTGCCGCCGAACTGGTGCGCGGCCATGGCGGCGCGCTGGAACTGGTGCGCAGCGATGACGAGGGCACCGAGTTCCGCATCACCCTGCCGCAGCGTGGCTGATCGGGTTGCGCGCGCCGGGTCCGGACGTGACAACCGGTACCCGCCGTTGGAAGGCAGTCCTTCCCCGGCCGTTTAGCCATTATGCCTCGGGCAGTCGCCGATAACGTTCTTCCGCGTGCCTGACATGCATCTTTCCATGATCACGTCGCATTGGGGCCGTTTTTCCCACCCAGGCTGCCCGAGTGTTGATGATCCGTTCGGGCTCATCACAACGTCAACCGGCTGCATGCGGTCGCAGGAGAACAAGTACAATGAAAGATGTAGTGGAAGACGATTGCATTTTGCGGCCGATGCGCTGTTTTCGGGGTCAGGTCGCAGGTTTAGTGCGCGACGACGCAGGCGCCGTAACGGTGGACTGGACCGTGCTGGCAGCCGCTATCGTCGTGCTGTCGGTCGCGACGGTCGGTACGGTGCAGGGTGGCATCACGAGCATGGGCAGCAACATCAGCGCTGCTCTGGCCGGCGCCAGTGTGGGTCCCACGGAGGATGGCTCGGACAGCACCTGGGCACCCGGTCAGTGGGAGCAGCACAATCCCGGGATTTATGACAGTTACGTCGCCTGGATGCAGGATTTCAGCGATCCGCAAATCATGGCGCATATGTCAAACATGGAGCAGTATGCCGATGCGCCGCCCGGAAGCGGACATCCGATCGACACCTACCATGACGAATACTGGATTGCCCGCGACATTGCCATCGAGCGCGGTCTGGTCGATCCCTGAGCCGGCATCGACCACGCGCCGTGCAGCGCGCCGCCTGCATGGCGCTGCGGGATGCTAGGGCCGATGGCGCGCGCTCAATGCGCCAGGAACACCGGCCATTTCGAGCGTTCCAGCACGTTGCGCGTGGCCCCGCCCAGGATCGCTTCGCGCAGCCGGGAATGGCCATAGGCGCCCATCACCAGCAGGCTGGCATCGACATCGGCCATGTAGCGCAGCAGTACGTCCGACACGCGCGGCAGCGTCTTGGCCAGCACCGAGACCTCGCAGCGCACGCCATGGCGGGCCAGCATCTGGGTCAGCATCCCGCCGGGATCCGAGCGTTCCGGGCTGTGCACCGGCGGGTTGACGATGGCCACGATCACCTGATCGGCCGCGCGCAACAGCGGCAGCGCCCGGCGCACGGCGTTCAGCGCCTCGTTCGACTGGTTCCACGCCACCACCACGCGCCTGCCGAAATCCGGGGGCAGCTTTCCCTCGGGCACTACCATCACCGCCGCCTGCCCCTCGAAAAGCGCCGATTCCAGCACTGCCTCCTGTGTAGGCAGGGCGTTTTCCACATAGGGCCCCGACTGCACGACCAGGTCGGAAAACCGCGCCCGCAGCCCCACCAGCGCCGGCAATCCGCCGAACTGTACCACTGCCGATTCGCTGCCCCAGCGCAGGGTCTCGGCCGAGAGCAGCTTGCGCGCGCGGGCTTCCAGCGCCTCGGCGTCCGACTGGGCGCGCTCCAGCGTTTCCTGCAGCAGCAGCGGCGAGGCCCCCATGTAAAAGCCGCCCGCCGGGGTCATGTCGACCCCCAGCAGGCAGGCCGTCAGATGCGCGTCCTCGCGCTGCGCGATGGTAATGGCCGCGGGCAAGCTGCCCTCAAGCTCGGCGCCGGAGGCAAGAAAGGTGGAGATCGACTTGAAGGACATACGTTGTGGCTCCTGCTTTGCCTGTTCCGGACGCCGCGGCCGCAGCAACGCGCCGCGTCCTTGCGCCTGATGTTGCTGCGCTGTGGCAGATAGTCACCTTTTGCCGCCCGCGCATTCCTGATTTCAAGCAGGCATTCGCCCGGTTGGAATTGACATGGATCAATGTCACGTTTTTTCTAGCGGTCAATAAGGTGCCTGGCGCAGTATGTCCTCAGCCTGTCTGGCAAGGCGAGAGCGCCAAAAAAAGAAACGAAGGGACGCAAGGTCATGTGGGATTTCGTCAAGCTGTTCGTGCTTGCCGCGATCGCGATTTTCGCTGCTTACATAGCGAGTTACGCGCGCGATCCGGCCCATCTGGTGCACATGGTGATCATCATGCTGGTCGCGGGTGGGCTTTTCATCTGGCAGATTCGCCGCGTGGGCGAGCCGGCAGCGGTGCATGACCCGACGCAATACA
>SKNG01000018.1 GCA_007120685.1 Paracoccaceae bacterium
ACCCAGCGCTGCGCCAGCAGGTCGTAATTCAGGAACATGGTCGAGAAGGACTCGATATCCTTGAGCTTCTGCAGCGCCAGAAGGCACATGCTGATGGCGATGAACCATTCGGCGGCGGCAATCGTGGCAACGCTGCCATGGCTGGCCCAACTGACCGCCAGCGCCATCGCAGCCGCCATCGCGAAGAGGGCAATCACCGGGGCGTAGGTCGTCGCATCGTCATCCGGCACGGATTTGCCCAGATGGCGCAACGTCTCCTCGTATCCGCCGATGCGCTCATCGCCGATGAACACCTGCGGCGTGGTCTCGACACCGTGCTCGGCCTTGAAGGCGTCGGTTTCCGCGCGCGAGCGCAGGGGGTGATCCTCCACCTCGAAGCCTTCGCGTTGCAGCAGATCGAGGGTCTTCACCCCGAACGGGCAGTTATGCTCGGGCGTCGCCATGCGGTAGAGGCGCGCCTGTATGTCGTTGTCGTCGCGCATATCTTCCTCCGTGGTTCGGCCGGCCCATCAGGCGGGGATAGCGGGACGGGCGGCCCGTCCCGCCAGTGTCCATTCAGTCCAGCCCGCGTTCGGCAAGCCAAGCCCGCATCATCTCGATTTCGGCTTCCTGCGCCGCGATCACTTCCTCGGCCAGCGCGCGGATCTCGGGGTCTTCCCCATGTTCCAGCACCACCTCGGCCATGTCGATCGCACCCAGATGGTGCGGGATCATGCCGCGCACGAAGTCCACATCGGCGTCGCCGGTGAACGCGATGGCCATGTCGCGATGCATCGCCTCGTTCACCGCCTGATAGGCGGCGATGACGGGATCGTCACTGGTGGCACCATACGCGCCGTGGTCACCGTGGTCCATCTGACCGTGGTCCATGGACCCGTGGTCCATCTGTGCCTGCGCATAGGTCAGACCACCCACGCCCAATGCGGCCACGATCAGGAAGGCGGCGGAGAGTTTCTTGAACTGCATGTATCTGCTCCTCACTGAAGTTTCGCGTCGAAGCCGGCAGCCGCAAGCGCGGGCAGAAACGCCGCGCCCGATTTGCCGGACTGCACGATGAGTTTGCGCGCGGAGGGGTCGGCCTCGACCGCAGCGGCGGGGTCGATGCTGTGGATCGCCCGTGTAACGCCGCGCACGCAGCCGCCGCAGGTCATGTTTTCGATATGAATTTGCACCGGAACCTCCTTGGTCTCCTCTGGTGCTGGATCAGATAGGCCTTCCAGCCATTGGAAGGTCAAGGCCAGGGCGGAACATTTTCAGATACGGACGACCCGCCAATGGCCCGGCCCGGGCATCGTCGGAACTGTTAATCGGGTGGAAACCACACCCGGCGCTACGGGGCTCCAGGCGCTGACGTCAGCCAACACCCGATGTCCCGCAACACCCACCACCACCGCAAAGCCGAGGTCGATTTCCGGGGCGAGAAGCGCTCGAACGCCACCCATGCATCGAAAACCGATCCTGATGCGCGGCTCTGCACGAAATCCCCCCGCGCGAACGCCGCGCACGCGAAAAGGCATGGCGATCACCCGACCCGGCTGTGATGACGGGACAGGTTCCGGCTCAGAGACTGCTTTGGCAGCCTGTCAAGCACGACAGTTCGGATTTGAGGCAATTCCGACGGGGAACATCGAGGGCGATTAAGCCCCTCTTAGTGTTTCTGGCCGAGCGTCAGCCCTGCACCGCAAAGGTGGCGCCAGACGCGACATCAGCGTGACCGGCAAATCCAGAATGGTTCACAGCCCAGCCCGCGCGTGCCGGGCAATGTCACGGCGCGAAGCCGCCAAGCAAAGGAAAACTCCATGTCTTCTATTCTGACCAACAATTCCGCCATGGTCGCGCTGCAAACCATGCGGTCGATCAACAACAACATGTCCACCGTCCAGAACCAGATCTCGACCGGCAAGGCGGTCGGCACGGCGCGCGACAACGCGGCGATCTGGGCCATCTCCAAGGTGATGGAATCGGATGTGGCCGGCTTCAAGGGCATCTCGGACAGTCTGGCGCTGGGCCAGGCCACCGTCTCCGTCGCCCGGCAGGCCTCTGAAACCGTCACCGACCTGCTGACCCAGATGAAGGGCCAGATCGTCGCCGCGCAGGAAGAAAACGTCGATCGCGCCAAGATCCAGGAAGATGTCGAAGCGCTGCGCGAACAGATCCGCTCGGTTGTCGGCGCGGCGCAGTTCAACGGGCTGAACCTGGTCAATGGTACCACGGCCAACATCGATGTGCTGTCCTCGCTCGACCGCGCGCTCGACGGCAGCGTCTCGTCCGGCACAATCGCGGTTGCGGGCCAGAACCTCGGGTCCGCGGCAGGCGCGCCTCCGGAAGACGCTCTGGATGGTGATGGTGTATCCGACAACGGCAGCGTGATCTCGACCTTCATCGACGCAGGCGACGACATCGGGATCGAGATTGCAGCCGATGGCAACATGGCGGCGGGATCTCGCTACATCATCAACATTTCCGGCCAGCAGGTGGGCTTTACCATCACCGCAGCCGATCTGGCCGATGACAACGATCCCAACACCGTCATCGCCGCCGGGGTGCGAAGCGCTATCCTCAGCCTGGGCATCGCCGATCTGACGGTCGATCTCGATGAGGCCGAACTGACCATCAGCAACGGCGGGGATCAGGACCTTGCCTTCACCATGCGCACCGAAGCGGAGGGGGCCGGTGGCCTCAGCGCCTTGCAGGGGATCGACGTGACCAGCGCGCTCGGTGCCGCCGATGCTCTGGCCGAGATCGAAGGCCTGATCCAGAACTCGGTCAATGCCGCCGCTGCCTTCGGCTCGGTGCAGGGGCGCATCGATTCCCAGGCCGAGTTCATCAAGGGGCTCAGCGATTCGCTGACCTCGGGCATCGGCGCGCTGGTCGATGCCGACATGGAGGCCGCCTCGGCCCGGCTTCAGGCGCTGCAGGTGCAGCAGCAGCTGGGCATCCAGGCGCTGTCGATCGCCAACCAGCAGCCGCAGAACATCCTGGCGCTGTTCCGCTAAGCCCAGGGGCAAGGCCCGCCGCGTTGCGGGCCTTGCCACCGCCCTTGCCCTGCCCCCTTCAGCACCCGGGAATAGACGATGAACGCTGCTGCATTCGCCCAGACCGCCTATGGAACCCACGCCGGCACGGTAAAGACGCCACGGGACCTGGAGCACGAGGCGCTGGCCCGCGTCACCGGCCGCCTGCGCCGCGCGCTGGCCGCCACCGGCCCCGCCGCCCACCCAGAACTTGTCGCCGCGCTGGACCAGAACCGGCGCCTGTGGTCCGTCCTGGCTGTCGACCTTGTCCATCCGGAAAACGGCCTGCCCGGCGACTTGCGCGCCCGGCTGATCGGTCTGGCGCGCTTCATCCTCAAACACACCAGCGAGGTTCTGACAAACGGCGCGGACGCCGCGGTGATCGCCGACATCAACACCGCGGTGATGCGCGGGCTGCGCATGGAAGGAGACGCACCATGAGCGGTCTGATCCTGAAGCTCGGCCCGCATGAACGGGTGCTGATCAATGGCGCCGTGATCGAGAATGGCGAGCGCCGCAGCCGGTTCGCGGTGATCTCGCCCCAGGCCAATATCCTGCGGCTGCGCGATGCGGTGCATCCGGACGAAGCAAACACCCCGGTCAAGCGGGTCTGCTATGCCGCGCAACTGGTCCTGTCCGGCGACCTCGACGCCGGCGAAGCGCGGCCGCAACTGCTGCGCGGGATCGAACAGTTGAGCCAGGTGCTGAAGGATCACGACAGCCGCCTGCAGCTGGGCCGGGCGACCGAGGCAGTGCTGAACGGGGAATATTATCAGGCGTTGCGCGCCCTGCGGTCGCTGTTGCCGCGCGAGGCGCGTCTCTTCGCGGCGGCGCGGGCATGAGCTTTCAGCCGGTTCTTCCCATCGGCGGCTATGCCGGCTGGCGGTTCCTGGAACGCACGCTGGAACGGCAACAGGAAAGCCATGCCGCGTCGCCAACGCT
>SKNG01000361.1 GCA_007120685.1 Paracoccaceae bacterium
GCGGGTGATTGGCGTCCAGCACCACCTCGGCCTCGCTGACCTCGGCCACCACCACCGGGATCGCCTGGCCGTCCTGCGCCTGCATCTGCAACTGCGTGCCGGGGTCGAGCGGGATGTGATCGGGGATCTGGTCGCGCGGGATCGCCTGCTGCGCCTCCGGGCGCCAGGGGCCATAGGCCTCGGCAGCGGAAATGGTCACGGTCTTCTGCTCGCCCACGCGCATGCCGTCGATGGCAGCATCGAGACCGGGAATGATCTGCCCCGCCCCCACGGTGAAAGCCAGCGGATCGCGCCCCTGGGAACTGTCGAACACGCTGCCGTCGACCAGCGTGCCGGTGTAATGGAAATGAACGGTATCCCCCGTCTTTGCCTGGGTCATGCGGATATCCTGCGGTGAAGGGGTGAATGGCGAAGCGACGCGCGCGCCTAGCTTCGATACGAGCATTAAACTTAACCTGCCCGGCACTGGCTGAAAACCCCCCGCACGCGTTGTTGCGCGGGGCCGCCGATCTTGAACTCAAGACCTGATGGATCGCCAGGGACGGGCTTTCGAAAGCCCGTCTCAACGCGCCTTCGAAGGCGCGTTATCCGCAGCCGCCGGTGCCAGCTACCGGCATGAGCGCCCCGAAAGGCGCTTTCCCAGCGATGTGACAGTGCCAGAAGCAACCCCACTGCGTTGCTGCCATCGCCGCGTCGTCGTCCCTGCCACCGTCCCCCGTTGCCATGGCGGCCCCGATGCGCTTGGCTACCCCCGTCCAACCCCGGAGAGTTGCCGATGACCGCCACCGCCCAGCCGATCACCGATACCGACGATCTGTTCATACCCCTGCCCTGCGGCACGCGTCTGGCCGCGCGGCTGTGGCACCCGCAGCGGCCGGACCCGGTGCCGGCCGTGCTGGAGTTCATCCCCTACCGCAAGCGCGATGCCACGCTGGCGCGCGACGAGGCGATCCACCCCTGGATGGCGGCGCGCGGCTATGCCTGCCTGCGCGTCGATCTGCGCGGCGCGGGCGACAGCGAGGGCCTCTACGATGACGAATATTCGGCGCAGGAATTGCGCGATGCCTGCGACGTGATCGCCTGGATCGCCGCGCAGGACTGGTGCAGCGGTACGGTGGGGATGATGGGCAAAAGCTGGGGCGGGTTCAACGCGCTGCAGACCGCCGCCCTGGCCCCGCCGGCGCTGAAGGCGGTGGTGACGGTCTGTTCCAGCACCGACCGCTTTGCCGATGACATCCATTTCAAGGGGGGCTGCCTGCTGGGCGCGAATTTCGACTGGGGCAGCCTGATGCTGTCCTACGCCGCGCGCCCCGCCGACCCGCTGCTGCGTCCGGACTGGCGGGCGGACTGGCTGCGGCGGCTGGAAACCCTGCCCCATGCGGCAGCCCTGTGGGCCGGGCACCAGACCCGCGATGCCTATTGGCGCCACGGCTCGGTATGCGAGGATTACGCCGCCATCCGCGCCCCGGTGCTGACCATCGGCGGCTGGGCGGACAATTACATGAACACACCCGCGCATCTGGTTGAAAACCTTTCCGTTCCTGCCAAGGCCATCCTGGGCCCCTGGGTGCATCAATACCCCCATCAGGCGGTGCCGGCGCCGCGCATCGGCTTTCTGGCCGAGATGTGCCGCTGGTGGGACCGCTGGCTGAAGGACATCCCAAACGGCGCCGAGGATCTGCCGCCCTACCGCGTCTTCATGCAAGACAGCGCCCCGCCCGATGCCTGCGCGGCCGAAATGCCCGGCCGCTGGCTGGCCGAGTCCCTGCCCAGCCCGCGCGTCACGCCGCTGACCCTGTCCCTTGGCGGCGACGGGCGGCTGGGCGGCGAAGGCGCGCCTGACGCCACCATCGCCACGCCGCAGCATCTGGGCGCCATGGCGGGCGAGTATTTCCCGATGGGCCTGGGCGGCGAGATGGCGGGCGATCAGGCCGGCGACGACGCGCTGTCGGTGTGTTTCGAGATGGACTGCCCGGATGGGCTGGCGCTGATGGGCCGCGCCGACCTGACCCTGACGCTGAGCGCCGACCAGCCCTTCGGCTTCATCGTTGCGCGGCTGTGCGACGTGGCGCCCGATGGCCGCTCGCGCCGCATCGCGCATGGCATGCTGAACCTGCACCACCGCGCCGACCCGCCGGCGCCGCTGCAGCCGGGACAGCCCGTCACCGTGCGTTTCGCGCTGGATCAGATGGCCCACCGGCTGGCGCCCGGCCATTGTCTGCGGCTGGCGCTGTCGAACAGCTACTGGCCGTTCCTGACCCCCTCGCCCGCGCCGGTGCGGCTGCGCCTGAGCGGCGGGCAGATAACCCTGCCCGCGCATGCCGGTCCTGCCCTCGACTGGGCCTTTCCGCCGCCCGAGCCCGCCCCCGAACCCACGCAGGAGACGCTCGCGCCCGGGCAGGAAAGCCGTGTGCTGCACCATGATCTGATCAGCGGCGAACGGGCGCTGGAGATCACGCGCGAAAGCCCGCGCCTGCGCCACCCCGACCACGGGCTGGAGCATGAAAGCCGCCAGCACACGCGCTGGCGCATCCACCCCGACGACCCGCTGTCCTGCCGGGCGGATGTGGTCTGGGAGCAGCGTTTCGCCCGCGGCGAGGGCTGGGCCGTGCGCACGCATGTCGAGGCCAGCCAGACGCTTTCGCCCGGCCATATCCACCTGCGCGCCAGGCTGGAGGCTTTCGAGACCGGGCCGGAAGGGCAGGAAACCCGGGTCCTTGCGCGTAACTTTCAGGCCGATGTGCCGCGCCGGCATGTCTGATTGTTACGCAACCGTCGCACAAACAGCGTTGCAATAGGGAGCGGCCGGGGGTTATTGATTGGGCAATCGAAGAAAAGCCGGCGGCGACCGGGGGCAAAGACCCGCCCGCAGATCGGCAGTCCAACAGGGAGACTTCAGCCATGAACGATCAAATCCGCTATCTGCTGACCCGCGCCGCGCGCGGCAAGCTGGACCGGCGCGCCTTCATGGGCCGCGCGGCGGCGCTGGGTGTCAGCGGGGCCATGGCGAACACGATGCTGGCTTCGGCCGTGCGTGCCGAAGGGCCACGCCGCGGCGGGCATCTGACCGTCGGCTTGCAGGGCGGCGAAAGCACCAACAGCCTGGACCCGGCGCTGGCCGCCAGCCAGGTGCCCTACATGTATTTCCGCGCCTCGGGCGACACGATGGTCAACGTGAACCCGGACGGCACGCTGGACGGCCGTGTTGCCGAGGAATGGAGCGCGTCCTCCGACGCCAGGACCTGGACCTTCAAGATCCGCTCCGGCATCGATTTCCACAACGGCCAGCGCCTGACGCCCGAGGATGTGGCCCAGACCCTGCGCCGCCATTCGGACGAGGAAAGCCAGTCCGGCGCGCTGGGGATCATGCGCGACATCACCGGTATCAGCGTGCAGGGCGACAGTTTGGTGCTGGAAACCGGCACACCGAATGCCGACCTGCCCTATCTGCTGGCCGATTATCACCTGGTCATCCAGCCCAATGGCGGCTTTGACGATCCGGCCGGCACCGTCTTTTCCGGCGCCTATCGCTGGGTCGAGGATCAGCCGGGCGTGCGCCATGTGCTGGAGAAGTTCGACGGCTACTGGGATGATTCGGTTGGCCATTTCAACTCGGTCGAGATCCTGGTGATCAACGATGGCACGGCGCGGACCTCGGCGCTGCAATCGGGCCAGGTGCAACTGATCAACCGGGTGGAGCCGCGCACGGCGGGCATGGTGTCGCGCGCGCCGAACATCAGCGTGCACTCGACCGCCGGCAAGGGCCATTACGTGTTCATCATGCATTGCAACACCGCGCCCTTCGACAACAACGAACTGCGCCTGGCGCTGAAATACGCCATCGACCGCGAGGACATGCTGGACCGCATCCTGCGCGGCTATGGCAGCATCGGCAACGACATGCCGATCAACGAGGCCTATCCGTTGTTCGACGAATCGATCCCGCAGC
>SKNG01000365.1 GCA_007120685.1 Paracoccaceae bacterium
CAGAGCCAACCTCGGGGGCATGTCTCTGGCTCCTCGCAGTTTCCGGTCAATCGCTTCGGCCTCTGCTGCGGCAACGCGCCTTCGAAGGCGCGTGGAAACGGGCTTTCGAAAGCCCGTTTTGGCCCCCCCCGCGCTCGGCGGCCGGAGAGCGGGTCACACCACCCGTTCCACCATCTTCAGCTTGATCTCGGCAATCGCCTTGGCCGGGTTCAGCCCCTTCGGGCAGGTCTTGGCGCAGTTCATGATGGTGTGGCAGCGGTACAGCTTGAACGGGTCATGCAGGTCGTCCAGCCGCTCACCCGTCGCCTCGTCGCGCGAATCGATGATCCAGCGATAGGCGTGCAGCAGCGCGGCCGGGCCCAGATAGCGGTCACCATTCCACCAGTAGCTGGGGCAGGAGGTGGAACAGCAGGCGCACATCACGCATTCATAAAGGCCATCGAGCTTTTCACGGTCCTCGATCGACTGCTTCCATTCCTTGGCCGGGGTGTTGGAATGGGTTTCCAGCCAGGGCTTGATGCTGGCGTGCTGGGCGTAGAAATGCGTCAGGTCCGGCACCAGATCCTTGACCACCGGCATGTGCGGCAGCGGGTAGATGCGGATGTCGCCCTGCACCTCGTCCATGCCGAATATGCAGGCCAGTTCGTTGCCGCCGTCGATGTTCATCGCGCAGGAGCCGCAGATCCCCTCGCGGCAGGAGCGGCGGAAGGTCAGGGTGGGGTCGATTTCGTTCTTGATCTTGATCAGCGCATCCAGAACCATCGGCCCGCAGGTTTCCATGTCGACGAAGTAGGTGTCGACGCGCGGGTTTTCGCCATCATCGGGGTTCCAGCGGTAGATGCGAAAGGTGCGCAGCTTTTTCGCGCCTTCGGGTTTCGGCCAGGTCTTGCCCACTCGGATCTGGCTGTTTTTCGGCAGGGTCAGTTGCACCATGGGTCTAGTCCTCGTCGGTCTCTGGGTCTGGCAAGGGGCGCTCAGGCCGGATTGGCGAACAGGCGGGCGCCGTGGTCGCGTTCGTGTTCATACTGTTTCCGGCGCCTGGGCTCTTCTATCAACATGGAAATAACCGCGCGCCATCGCGTCGCAAGCCCGCGGGCCTGCCAGGCGGCGAAGGCGCTGGCCACGGGCCCGTTGAGCAGGGCGATCCAGCGGGCAGTCAGCGCCGCATCGGTAAATTCCCGGGCGCGTTGCAGCCCGTTCTGCACCATCGCCGCATAGCGGTCAGGGTTGCGCTTCAGCCATATGAGGGCTTGCGCGGCGTCATCGGCGCTGCCCGCCTCGATGTAATCGAGCGGCCCCCGGCGCAGTTCGCGATAGGCCGGTTCCGGGCCCAGGATTGCAGGCACGCCGCCTGCCCAGGCATTGACCAGCTTGCTGGCGGGCTTGTTGTGCAGATCCTCGATGGTGGCATCGCGGATGGCGACCACCGCATCGACCTCGCTGTAATCCTGCCAATCGGGCTCGGCCCCTTCTTCGCGCGTGCCGTCGTCGAAGGTGATACCCTCGGCTGCAAGCGCCTGTTGGAAGGGTTCGGCCCGCAGCGCCGGGATCAGGTTCAGCGGATGGCCGCGATAGGCCGCGCGGGTCACATCGGCGCCCCTCTTGGCCGCACGGGGACGGATCCCCGGCTGCATCCAGATCGGCACCCAGCCCTGTGCCGCGTCATCGGGTTCCAGCCCGTTCTGCCGGATGTTGAAATTTCCCAGCGCTGATCGGTAGCCGTCGCCCTGCGTGGTCAACACGAAGCAGGTGTTCAGCCGGTGGCGGCGGCCCAGATCGTAGACATTGGCGATATTCACCCGGTCCGGGCGCAGATCGGGGCCAAGCGAGGCGGTTTCGGCCAGCGGGCGCAGGTGGAAGTAGCTACGTAGCACCCAGCATTCCACCGGCAGGCGGCAAAGCGCGGCCAGGCGGTCTTCGGCGATCCCGTCGCCTGATGCCAGGTCCGGCCAGATCAGCGGCGCCGGGCACATGAAGTGCAATGGCACCGTGATCCGGTCGGTAGAGCCGTGATGTGCGTCCGTTGCCACGCTTACCCCGTCAGTAGACCCGCGCCTTCGGGGCGATCTTCCTGGGGTCGATCCCGCCGGCATCGGGCGCGGTCAGCGGGTCGGTCACCACCGGGCGGTAATCAAGCTGCACGCGATTGCCGGTGACAAAGGCCAGTGTGTGCTTGCGCCAGTTCTTGTCATCGCGGTCCGGGAAATCTTCATGCGCGTGGGCGCCGCGGCTTTCCTTGCGCGCCTCGGCCGAGACGATGGTGGTCAGCGCGTTGGGCATCAGATTCTGCAGTTCCAGCGTTTCCATCAGGTCGGTGTTCCAGATCAGCGAACGGTCGGTGACCTGAATGTCATCCAGCTTGGCGGCGACATCGGCCATCTTCTTGCAGCCTTCGGCCAGGGTCTTTTCGGTGCGGAAGACCGCAGCGTCTTCCTGCATGGTCTTCTGCATCTCCAGCCGCAGTTCGGCCGTCGGCACGGTGCCACCGGCATGGCGCGTCTTGTCGAAGCGCGCCACGGCCGCGTCCACCGCCGCCTGCGGCGCCACTGGAATGGGCGCGTCGGCATCGACGATCTTGCCCGCGCGGATCGCCGCCGCACGGCCGAAGACCACCAGGTCGATCAACGAATTCGACCCCAGCCGGTTCGCCCCGTGCACCGAGGCGCAAGCGGCCTCGCCCACCGCCATCAGGCCGGGTGCGGTGCGGGTGGGGTTTTCGGCATCGGCGTTCAGCACCTCTCCCCAGTAGTTGGTGGGGATGCCGCCCATGTTGTAATGCACCGTCGGCAGCACCGGGATCGGTTCCTTGGTGACATCTACCCCGGCAAAGATCTTGGCCGATTCCGAGATGCCTGGCAGCCGCAGGTGCAGCGCCTCCTTCGGCAGGTGGTTCAGGTGCAGGTGGATATGGTCCTTGTTCGGCCCCACCCCGCGCCCCTCGCGGATTTCCATCGTCATGCAGCGGCTGACCACATCGCGGCTGGCCAGATCCTTGTAGGTCGGCGCGTAGCGTTCCATGAAGCGCTCACCCTCTGAATTGGTCAGATAACCGCCCTCGCCGCGCGCGCCTTCGGTGATCAGGCAGCCGGCGCCGTAGATGCCGGTGGGGTGAAACTGCACGAATTCCATGTCCTGCAGCGGCAGGCCGGCGCGGGCGACCATGCCGTTGCCATCGCCCGTGCAGGTATGGGCCGAGGTGGCGCTGAAATAGGCCCGGCCATAGCCACCGGTGGCCAGCACCACCATCTTGGCATTGAACTGGTGCAGCGTGCCGTCATCCAGCTTCCAGGCAAGAACGCCCTGGCACTGCCCGTCATCGGTCATCAGCAGGTCGATGGCAAAATACTCGATGTAGAACTGTGCCTGCTGCTTCAGCGACTGGCCATAGAGCGTGTGCAGCATGGCGTGGCCCGTGCGGTCGGCCGCGGCGCAGGTGCGCTGCACCGGCGGGCCTTCGCCGAATTCGGTGGTATGGCCGCCGAAGGGGCGCTGATAGATGCGCCCGTCCTCGGTCCGGCTGAAGGGCACGCCGTAATGCTCCAGCTCATAGACCGCCTTCGGGGCCTCGCGCGCCAGGTATTCCATGGCGTCGGTGTCGCCCAGCCAGTCCGACCCCTTCACCGTGTCGTACATGTGCCATTGCCAGTGATCCGGCCCCATGTTCGACAGCGACGCGGCGATGCCCCCCTGCGCGGCGACGGTATGCGAGCGGGTAGGGAAGACCTTGGTGACGCAGGCCGTCTTCAGCCCCTGTTCGGCCATGCCCAGTGTTGCACGCAGCCCCGCGCCGCCGGCGCCGACTACCACCACGTCATAGGAATGTTGTTCGATCTCGTAAGCAGCCATGTGTGTTTGGTCCTCAGGCGCGGAAAAGGATGGTGGCGACGGCCAGCGTGCCGGCCACGGCGAGCGCGCCGCAGATGAAGGTGTTCAGCATCAGCAGGGCAA
>SKNG01000347.1 GCA_007120685.1 Paracoccaceae bacterium
GGGTCAGCACGGTCAGCACGACCGACCCGCCGATGACGATGTAGTTTGCCCTCTGGGTCGCCTCCAGATCGAAGTTCTGCCCCATGTCCCAGACCAGATGCCGCACCCCGTTGCAGAAGTGATACCACAGCGCCCAAAGTGAGCCGGTCATGATCAGGATGCCCAGGACGGACGACAGGAACCAGTCGGCGGTGGCAAAGGCTTCCGGCGACCAGGCCCCGGCCACGAACCACCAGACCACCAGCACTGCGCCCGGGATGAGCCCCATGCCGGTGATCCGGTGCAGGATCGACAGGCGCGCGGTCAGCGGCAGCCGGTAGATGGTAAGATGCGGAGAAAGCGGCCGGTTGCCCCGGTTCACGTCAGCCATCGTCAGTCCCTTTCACTTTGCGGGCGCGATGGCGGTTGCCCTGCGGCAGAATGGCGGCGGGGCAGGCGGTCCGTGCATCGCGACATCCCGCTGGCGTTGCGCTGATCAATAGCGGTTTTTTCAGCCGAGTCACGCCCTCAATGGCGCATTCGGGGCGCTGCACCGCAAAAAGAGCACTCAAGGCGCCCGTTTGTGATCACTGATTTTTCAGCCGTGATCACGTCCGTTCCGTGGATCGGCAGTCAAACCGGGACCAGCGCCCAGTAATCCAGATCCAGCAGGACATCAGGCAGGTAGCGTCCGTCGTCGCCCTTCAGCGCGCCTGCCGCCCCGCGCGTCGCCACCAGCCGCAGCCGTAGCGCGCCTACGCCCGGGGCGCCGGTCTCGGCGCGGTCCAGCACTTCGCTCCAGGCGCGGACGGTGTCGCCGGCAAAACAGGGGTTGGCATGGCTGCCCGCATTGATGGCTGCGATGATCTGGGCATTGGCCAGCCCGTTGAAGCTCAGCGCGCGGGCCAGGCTGATGACATGGCCGCCATAGATCAACCGCTTGCCGTCCTCGCGATGGGTGGCGTCGAAATGCACCTTGGCGGTGTTCTGCCAAAACCTCGTGGCCAGCATGTGTTCGGCTTCCTCTATGGTCACGCCGTCGACATGGTCGATCACTTCGCCCACCGCATAGTCACCCCAGCGATGCGGCTCGCCCGCCAGGGTGAAATCATAGCGGCTAAAGTCCAGCCCCGCTGGCACCACCAGATCGGCCGGATTCACAACGGCGGCCAACTCCGGCACCACCACCTCCGGCGCCGGCGCCTCCAGGTTGCGTTTGCGCACCATCACCCAGCGCACATAGCTCAGCAGTACCTCGCCATGCTGGTTCACGCCGGTGGTCCGCACCCACACCACGCCGGACCTGCCGTTGGAATTCTGCTTCAGCCCGACCACCTCGGACGAGGCGGTGATCGTGTCTCCGGGCCACAGCGGCGTGACAAAGCGCCCCTCGGCATAGCCCAGATTGGCCACCGCGTTCAGGCTGATATCCGGCACCGTCTTGCCAAAGACGGTATGAAAACACACCAGATCGTCCAGCGGGCTGAACGGCAGCCCGCACCCCTGCGCAAACTGGTCCGAGGAATGCAGCGCATGCCGCGCCGGATAGAGCGCGTGATAGAGCGCCCGCTCGCCCATCTTGATCGTGCGCGGCACGGCATGGCGGATCACCTCGCCCAGCCGGTAATCCTCGAAGAACCGCCCCTGATTCGTCTTCATCGTCCCTTGCACCCCGTCAAACGGGGCCCCTTCATCTTGCCGAAAATACGCTGGGGGGAGTCGGCGCAGCCGACGGGGGGCAACGCCCCCCTGCGCCCTTCCCTATTGCGCCCCCAGCTTCAGGTCCGGAGCATAGTCCCCCGGCACTTCCTTAACGACCGCCTGCGCACAGCGCATCCGCCAGCCTGCGGCATCGAACGCGTAAACCGGACTGCCATGCAGCACCCAGCCCTGGGACAGCGCCTCGCTCACCTTGTGGCAGAAGGTGGCGTCATCATCGCCGGTCAGCAGCCTGTATAGCATCATGCCATCACCCGAAGGGCCAGACGCCCAGCCAGTAGTGGATGTAGCCGACCACCACTGTGGCCACCAGCGCCAGCACCACGGCGCCGATCTCCTTGACCGCCGACGACGGCCCGGGCCGCACCCAATCACGCTGTGCGCGGTTGATCAGGATCACCGATACCACCGCCCAGGCCAGCAAACCGCCGAAGAGGATGACCCCGGCCAGCGTGCCCTGTACCAGCAGATGCGCCACCGCCCAGGTCTTCACCGCCGTCAGCTGCGGATGGCGGATGCGCCGCGTGATCGCGGTCTGCATGCCGGAAGCCACGAAGAGATAGAGAGCGAATACCATCAGCAGGTTGTTCACATGGGTCAGGAAGAACGGCCCCTGCCAAAGCAAGACCGGCGCCGCCCAGCGATAGCCGAAATACATCATGGCGATGGACAGCAGCAGCAGGATGGCCACCAGCCCCTTGCCCGCCTCGCCCAGAACCGCGCGCCGCTCCGGCGCCAGGCGCTTGAACAGATGCGCCCCGGACCACAGCGCGACCCCCAGTATAAGCAGCGGATAACCCATCCTACAGCGCCTCCTGCAGCGTCCTGATTGCCTCGGCCCGCGCCAGCACGGCCCGCGCCGTAACGATATGCAGATTTTCCACGATCCGGCCATCCACCACGGCCACGCCCTGGCCCTGCGCCTCGGCTTCCTGATAGGCGGCTATCTGACGCTGCGCCAAGTCGATGGCCGCAGCATCGGGCGCGAAAACCTCGTTGGCGATGGCCAGTTGCGCGGGGTGGATCAGTGTCTTGCCGTCAAAGCCCAGATCGCGGCCCTGTTCGCACTCATCGCGCAGCCCCTCGTTATCCTTGAAGGCGTTGTAGACGCCATCCACCGCCACCAGCCCCTGCGCCCGCGCCGCCACCAGGCAGGTCTGAAGCGCATGCTGCAACGGCAACCGGTCAGCCCGGAAACGGCAGCTCAGTTCCTTGGCCAGATCGTTGGTGCCCATAACAAAACCGGCCATGCGCGGCGCGGCAGCGATGGTGGCGGCGTTGATGATGCCCTGCGGCGTCTCCATCATCGCCCAGATGCGCGTCTCGGCGGTTTCGGCGCGCGCGTCCAGTTTCCGTGCCAGCGCCTCGACGTCTTTGGCCGATCCGACCTTCGGCAGCAGGATCGCCTCGGGACGCGCTGCTGCAATCACCTCCAGGTCGGCCTCGGCCCAGTCGGTGTCAAACCCGTTGATGCGCACGATCTTCGCACGCGGTCCGTAATCCGCGGTTGCCAGGGTCTGTGCCAGCAGACTGCGCGCGCTGGACTTCTCGCCCGCCGCAACGGCATCCTCCAGATCGAAGATGATGGCATCGGTGGCCAGCCCGCGTGCCTTTTCCAGCCCCCGCTCCTTGGAGCCGGGGATGTAGAGCACGGACCGGAAGGGGCGCGTGTCCATGATTCTCTCCCGCGAAACAAACTTGCGCGTTACCCACCACCCCCGGACAGGAATCGCAAGCAGTTTCTGCGCTGCGGCGCCGACCTACCGAGGCCAGGGTGCTGAGCCTTAAGCCGGCATTATCCATCGCGCGGCAATCTGGAATGCAGGCAACCCCGCAGAAAGGATCCCGCCATGCGCTTTTTCCTGACCGTTCTCGCCGGCGCCTCCATGCTTCTGACTGCCGCGCCGATTTCAGCCCAGGGCATCCCATGCGCCCCGCGCGAGCATCTCTTGCGCATCATCATCGACCAGTTGGGTGAATCCCGCCAGGCCAGCGGCACGGCCGGCCGGGGCGCGCAGATGGCCCTTTTCGCCGGTGAAAGCGGCAGTTGGAGCATGGTGCTGTTTTTGCCGGACGGGCGCGCCTGCCTGCTGGCCAGTGGCGCCGGGTTCGAAGCTACCGGCGGGCTGCAACCGGCCCGCGGCATGCCGACCTGAGCGTTCGCGCGGTTCGTCCCGGGCCGGCGCGCGTTTCCGTCAGGCTTGCGCGCTGTCGCGTGAACCCTTACCCAAGGCGCGA
>SKNG01000166.1 GCA_007120685.1 Paracoccaceae bacterium
AGCGTGAAATAGGCCTGCCCCAGCCAGACCGCCCAGCGGTGGCGGCGGTGAATCAGGTCATGCGCGGCGACCATGCCCACCTGCCCCAGGATCAGCCCGAAGGCGAAGAAGGTAACGATCCATTGCAGGCCCAGGGGCATGTTGGCCAGCACCCAGACCGCCATCGCCATCAGCGGAAACAGCACCATGGCCAGCACTGCGGTCAGGGTCAGGCCGCTGTCCGGCCCCTCGCCCACTTCTGGCTCCGGCGCCTCGGGGATCAGCCGGTCCATCGCCGGCGCCAGCAGGATCATCCACATCAGCGCGGGCCAGAACCATAGCGGATCATGGAAGCCGCCCAGTGTCAGCAGCGCGACCGGCGACAGGCACAGGAACGCTGTCAGCAGCCCGCCGACGCGGTGGCTCATGTCCCGGCTGATCGATTGCGCGACGCTCATTGCCCTGCCCTCGGTTGTTTTCACCCTGCCATGATGGCAGCGGTCTTTCCATATTCCTTCGGCTGCATTAGGGCAGGAAGGTGACAAAACGACGCCGAAAAGGGCTGCCTGCGATGTCATTTCTGCGCAAGATGCGTGAACGGATGTTCCGCTCGTCGTCCAAGCTGGACGAGGGGCTGGAGGCGCTGGTGGAGGCCGAAGCCGATTCCGGCACCGAGGCGGAGCCGGCACCCAAGCCGCAATCGCCTGCCGAACCACCGGCCGCGCCGCCTGCATCCGCGCGTACCGAACCGCCGGCCGTTCCGCCCCCTCCCGCCCCTGATCCGGTCCCCGATCCGGCACCGGCGCCAAAGCCCGGCCTGCTGGCCCGGCTGACCGGCCGCACCGAGGCAGCACCGCGCCGGGTGCTGGACGACGCCATGCTGGAGGAGCTGGAGGAATTGCTGATCCAGGCCGACATGGGAGTGGAGACCGCGCTGGCCATCACCGCCAATATCGCCGAGGGCCGCATGGGACGGCGGCTGACCACGGCCGAGATCAAGGCGCTGCTGGCGGGCGAGATCGCGCGCATCCTGGCCCCGGTGGCCCGGCCGCTGCCGCTTTACGCCAAACGCCCGCAGGTGGTGCTGGTGGTCGGCGTGAACGGGGCGGGCAAGACCACGACCATCGGCAAGCTGGCCGCGCAGTTCCGGCAGGCGGGAAAGTCGGTGATCATCGCCGCCGGCGACACCTTCCGCGCGGCGGCGGTGGAGCAGTTGCAGGTCTGGGGCGAACGCGCGGGCGTGCCGGTGATGACCGCGCCGGAAGGCTCGGACCCGGCCTCGCTGGCCTATGACGCCCTGGCGCGCGCCCAGGCCGAGGGGGTGGATCTGTTGATGATCGACACCGCGGGACGGCTGCAGAATCGCGCCGATCTGATGGCGGAACTGGCCAAGATCATCCGCGTCCTGCGCAAGCGCGACGAGACCGCGCCGCATAACACGCTTCTGGTGCTCGATGCCACGACGGGACAGAACGCGCTCAGCCAGGTGGATATCTTCCGCAAGATGGCCGATGTCACGGGGTTGGTGATGACCAAGCTGGACGGCACCGCGCGCGGTGGCGTGCTGGTGGCGCTGGCCGACCGCTTCGGCCTGCCGATCCATGCCATCGGCGTGGGCGAACAGATCGACGATCTGGCGCCCTTCGAGCCGGCCGATTTCGCCGACGCCCTGACCGGCCAGAACCCGGGGTCGACGCATGCTTGACGATCTTCCGGGCGTGCTGGGCAGCTTCAACGTTTTCCTGGACACGACGCTGCTGGTGTCGATCGTCGCGGTGGTCTGGACCTTTGCGCGGCGGTTGGCGCAGGAAGCCTATTTCCTTCTGTCGATCCGGACCCAGGAAATCACCTTCCAGCTGGAACCGCATGACAACATTCCGGCCGGCATCGACAGCCTGAACTACCTCTTCATTCGCTACGGCAACGACACCTACATGCAGTGGCTGGCCAGCGACCAGGACCGCCATCACGGCCGCTTGCGCAACAAGATCGTCTGCGTCACCCGGAAGATGCCCGCACCGGGCGCGCCGATCACCGTCAGGATGCGGGTCCACAAGCGACTGGGCACGCAGTTCAAGTTCTTTGTCGATGTGACCGGCGACCCTGAACCGGTGCGCGACTATCTGGAAGCGCATGCCTCGATCAGCGACGTGTCCTGCAAGCAGATCCCGGGCAGCGGAAACGGCAAGCCCGCCCGACACCGCCTGTTTTTCCTGCTCGACCGTCTGGACAGCGTGAAGACCATCGAGGGTTTCTCCAACAATTTCGTCTATCCGGTCTGAGCCATGGCCGGCCGGCAGATCGTCCTGGCAGCGCGGTGCGTGGCGCTGGCGGGTCGGTCTGGGGCGGCGGCCTTCGCTGTCGTGCATGCCGCCTTCGCGCATGGCAGATGCGCCGCTCCCGTTCTGGCGCTTCCGCGCCACCATCGGTGCCGGCAAGGGGCTGATGGTCGCCCCTTGCCCGCTGCTCCCCGCAACAGGTTGTTCGTCATGCTTCGACCGGAAACGTCAGGATACCTTGCGATGATTCCGGCGTGGTGGGGCGCCGCGCCAGGCAAGACCTGCCGCGCCGAGCGCCGGACATCCGCCGCACGATAGGGCAAGAAAGACAAGAGGCGGGTAAATGAAGGCGAGACCCTCGCAACATGCCAAAGGCGCTGACAGATTGCAGCCCGCCCTTATCGCACCACCAGTTCCGCGTGCAGGGCACCGGCCGCGTTGATCGTGTTCAGGATGTCGATCATGTCACGCGGCCCCACGCCCAGGGCGTTCAACCCGGCCACGACCTCCGCCAGCGAGGTGCCCGCCGGCACTTCCGCCAGCCCGGTCCCCGTTCTCGGCTCGATCTCGGCCTGGGTGCGCGGCACCACCACCGTTTCGCCGGGTGAAAACGGGTTCGGCTGCACCACCAGCGGCGCTTCCTCGACCCGAAGCGTCAACCCGCCCTGGGCAACCGCGACCCGGCTGATACGCACATCCTCGCCCATCACGATCGTACCCGAGCGCTGGTCGATGACCACCCGCGCACGGCGCCCCGGCGCCACCAGCAGGTTCTCGATGCGCCCCAGCGCATGGGCAGGCGAGGGCTGACGCGTCGCCGCGATATCCAGCACCACTGTTCCGGCATCCTGCATGGTGGCCACGGCACGGCCGAAATGGGCGTTGACCGCCTGTTCGATGCGCAACGCCGTGGTGAAATCGGCCTCGCGCAGGGCCAGCCGCACCTGACGCAATGAGGACAGTTGAAAATCGACCTCGCGTTCCACGCGCGCGCCGCCCGGGATCGACCCCGAGGTGGGCACGCCCTGGACCACCTGCGCCGCCTCGCCCCGCGCGGCGACCCCGCCGGCGATCACGGCGCCCTGCGCGACCGCATAGATCTGCCCGTCGGCGCCGTTGAGCGGGGTCATCACCAGCGTCCCGCCCAGCAGGCTCGAGGCATCCCCGATCGCCGAGACCGTCACATCGATGCGCGACCCGGTGCGCGCGAAGGGGGGCAGCGCGGCGGTGACAAGCACCGCCGCCACATTCCGGGGCCTGAACTGCTCGCCCGTGACATTGACACCGAGCCGTTCCAGGATGCCGGTCATGATGTCTTCGGTGAAGGGGGCGTTCCGGATCCCGTCGCCGGTGCCGTCGAGCCCGACAATAAGCCCGTAGCCGACAAGATCGTTCCCGCGCACGCCATCGAACTCCACGAGGTCCTTGAGCCGGACCTGGGCCGACGCGGCGCTCGGCAGGACGAAGGCGAGCAGAAGCAGGCCAAGCACCGAACGACGCAGCCACGCCGCGCGCCTAGCCTGGCCAATCGCCCGGCCGAACGCGCATGCCGCGCCAATCACGGCGTGCAGCGCGACAACAGGCGCGCGGCGCGGCGCCAGACAGATATCGCCGCCCCTGCTCGCCCGGGCTGGCTGAAGCGCAGGATCGCTCATCGCAGGTACTCCGTCAGCGAAAGCCGGGACACGCGCGCGGTAACGGCATAGAGTGTTTCCAGCGCCACACGCTTTTCCTCCAGCCGCGTGGCGGCGTCAAAGGGATCAACGCCGACAAGCGCCTCGCGCGCCAAGACAAGCGCATCCGCTTCCGCATCATTCCGGACCAGCCCGCGCGCCACCTCGGCCTGGCCAAAGCCCGTCCGGGCTGCCAGAGCGGTCATCGGTGCCTGACCGGCGAGCAGCGTATCGGCCGCCCGGGTGGCAAGTGCGCGTCGCTCGCCAGGGTCGGTCACATCGCTCTGCGCTCCCAGAAGTGCCGCCATGGTCAGACCCTTCAGTTGATGCCGCAAGGCGGGGTCGGCGGCCGTCGGCAGCGCGGCCGATGGCACCGTGCCTTCCTGCCCCAGCGCCGAGACGGGCGCGCCGCCAGCGTAGAGTTGCGTCTCGAAGCCGCCGAGCGGGTCGTGGAAGAACGTCTCCAGCGCGGCGGCGACCGCATTCGCCGTCGTCAGACCGGCGACCGTGTCGCGCGCCGCGGCAAGGATGGTGTCGGCAGGCGGCAGCGGCGGTGTGTCGGTCCGGTTGCCGGCAAACAGATGCTGCCCGCCGACAGCCTGGCGTAGCAGCCCGGTCATGTCGGCCAGGGCGTCGCGGCCGTATTGCCCGGCGAGCGCGTCGGTGCCGGGGATCGACCAGGCAAGCGTGGCCTGGCGCAACTGTTTCGAGAGCCCGGCGTGGCGTTCCCGCAGCGAATCGAGGCCGTTCTGAACCGCTTGAAGCCGCGTCTCGGCCTGAAGCAGACCGCGTCGCTCTGCCTCCAGGCGGGGCGTTCGGCTCTCGATCGCCGCCAGCGGCGCCATGTCGCCCCGAAGATGGCGTTGCGGCGCGGGGACGCGTCCGGTGGTCAGGGCTTCGAGGTGATGCGCGAGTGCCCGTCGCATCTCGCCGCCGCGGCTCTGCAACCCTTGCGTCACGGCGGACATGCTGAACGATACGGGTCCCATGTCAAATCTCCATCAGTCGGCGCAGCAGATCGTCGGTAACCTGCAGGACGCGGGCATTGGCCGCATAAGCCTTTTCCAGCTTCAGCAGCTGTTGAAGCTCGGTATCGGTATCGACCCCTTCGGCGCGCATGGCAGAGCGGAGCGCCTCCTGCCGACTGTCGGCCCGCGTGGCGGTCTCTTCTGCCCGTTGCCGCATCGTGCTCAGATCGCCCGCGGCATGCGCCACCTGCGCGGCGAGGCTGCGTGCCGCACCGCCCGGTGTGGCCGCCAATGGCGCGTCGAGCGCGGCCAGCCAGCGCTGCAGCTGCGCCGGATCGCCCACCGGACCCGGCGCCGCCGCCCCCAGCCCGTCGCGCAGGCGCCAGAACTCGGCCGCCCCCTGCTGGCGGACAGCGGGGTCGAGGGCCAGCCGGCCTGCCAGACCAGGTGCCGCAGGCCCGGATAGGGCGCTGCCGTCATCGGAGAACAAGGCCGGCGCTCCGGCTGGCCGGCTGGGATCGACACCCGGTGCCTGAAACCGCGCGATCAACCCGGCTGCGAGGTCGTCGATACCGGACTGCAGCTGCGGCCCCTGCGCATCGCGCACCACGAAATGCGCGGCCAGACTGCCCCCGGCAAGGTGCCCCCAGGCGCCAGCCGAAACCGGCCGACCGTCGATTGACAGCCCCGAAAGCGTGCCGTCATCGATGCTGAGCGCCGCCGTCATCGCCGGCGCCGGCGAGAAACCGAGGCGCGCTGGCCGGACCCCGTCCAGCAGCATCTGCCCGCCCGCGGAATAGAGCGCGATCCGGCCATCCTGACGCGGCAACACCCGGAGCGGCACGATCTCGGACAGATCGGCGAGAACCCGGTCGCGCTGTTCGGCAAGATCGACCGCCATCGGCTCCGACCCGCGGTGCTTCAGGATCTCGGCATTCAGCCGCGCCACATCCTGCAACCCGCTGTTGAGCCTGTCGACGTCCTGCGCGATGGCCCTGTCGGCCTGCTGGCGTTGGGTCTGGATCTGCGCCTCGATCTGGGCGAACCGGTCGACCACCGCCTCGGCCGCTGCAGCTGCCGCGCCAAGCCGGTAGTCGAGATCCGGCCTGTCAGCCGCATCGACAAGCGCCGTTTCGAACGCCGCGAGACGGCCGATCATCCCATCCGGATCGCCCGGCAGGCCCAGGGCTTTCTCGATGCTGTCGAGAAATGCAGCCGCGGGTGCAGCGCCGGCGCTGTCGGAGACGGCCTGGCGCAAGAGGCCGGCCAGTGCCGGATCGTACTGGCGCGCCACCCCAGTCACCCGCACACCACCCCCGCCGATCTGGCCGGAAAGGGTCAGGCGGCGAGGGGCATGGCCCTCGACCTGCGCATTGGCGATGTTGCCAGAGGCGGTGCCAACCCCGCGGGACGATGCCTGCAAGCCGCTGAGCGCGATGTTCAATGCACTGGATAGGCTCATGATACCCCCGGATTGCTGTCATCGGCCATGGCGCCGACTATCGCTTCAAGTTCGTGGTTTCCTGCAACATCTCGTCCACGGTCTGGATGACCTTGGCATTAGAGGAATAGGCGCGCTGGGTCTGGATCATGCCGGTGAGTTCGGCCGCGACATCGGTGCCCGACCCTTCCAGCGCGTAGCCGACGACCTGTCCGGTGGGTCCGTCACCGGCATCCCAGAGAAACATCGGGCCACTGGTGGAAGAGACCCGATAAGCCTGATTGTCCAGCGCCTCCAACCCGTTGGGATTGGGCACATCGACCAGCGGCACGCGCGCGATGGTCCGGATCAGACCGGAGTCGTAGGTTGCCTGCACGTAGCCGTTCGCGTCCACCTCGACCCCGACCAGGGACTGGGTCGGCGCGCCGTCCCGTTCCACCGCGACAGGTTCGAACCGGCTGCCCATCTGCGACAGCGCGTCAGGTTCGCCTGGCCGTCCGAGGCTGATGTCGATTTCCTGCCCGTCGACTTCGACGCGCAGGATGCCGGTATCGGGGTCATAGGCGCCGCCGGGCGCCCCCGGTGCCTGGGTTACCGACACAACCTGGCCCGCATCCGGCATGGAGTCGGAAAAGACCACATCATAGGCGCCAAGCACTGCATCGCCATCGGCCGGGTCGGTGATCTGAACCGCCCAGCTGTTCGACGCACCGGTCGCCGGCACCTCTGGCGTGAAGCTGATCTCCAGCCTTTCGGTGGTTCCGGTGGGGTTGTAGTATTCCAGGGAAAGCGTGCGCGCCGCGCCGTCGCTGCCCGCGCGGGTTTCGGTTGCCGGCAGGTTCACCCGCAAGCGCATCTCGGTCGTCGGTTCAGGCAGGAAACGATCCCGGTTCAGCTGGATCGGCTGCAGGGTGCCGATGGAGTCGCGCGGCGGCGTGCCGATGCTGCCATCCGAATCGGTCTGCCAGCCCAGCAGGACCATGCCGGTCTCATTGCGCAGGATCCCCTGACTGTCCGGCCGGAACGACCCTGTCGTCATCAGCATGAGCGGCATGTTCGCGCCGCCCCCTCGCAGCGCAGCCTGGCTGGTCACCGGCAGGAAACCGCGCCCGTTGACGGCCAGGTCGGTCGCGTTGTTGGTGGTGGTCAGCGCGCCGCGTTCGCCGATCATCCGCGTGGTTTCGGCCCGCACGCCGCCGGCCGTGTAGGCGCCCTGCCCGGTTCCGGTCAGCACCATGGAATGGAACGAGGTATTCAACCGCTTGTAGCCCGCCGTCCCGGTATTGGCGATATTGTCCGAGATCGCCGACAACCGGGTGGCATTGGCGTTCAACCCGCTGATGCTGGCATTGAAAGAGGAATAAAGCGTCGACATGGCGGGTCCTTTCGTGCCGGGGCTTTTGGCTTTCGCCACGTTGCACGAACGGTCTTAACGCGGGCCTAATGGCGATCGTCTTCTGGCACCGGCTTTACCGGGGATCACGCAGCAGGATCACCTCCAGCCGGTTGTTGCGGCTCGCCATCGGGTTTCTGACCGCCGGGCGCCGGTCGGCATGGCCGGTCACCCGCGCCAGCCGCGCCCCGTCCAGCCCGGCCTCTTCCATCAGAAGGCGCATCCGCTCGGCCCGCGCCATGGACAGGCTCCAGCGTGGGTCGTCGCGCTGCACAACGGTATAGCTGCGCGTATGCCCCTCTACCGAGGCCGGGTTGGTGACCAAGGCCATGACTTCGACCAGCAGGCCGGCGATCACCCGAAGGATCGGGCGCGGATCGCTGGTATCGGGGTCGAAAAGCGGACTCTCGGGCAGATCGAAGACCTCGATCACCAGACCCTTGTCGGTAACGCGAGTCACGATATGGCGCAGCGCCTCGGTCATTACCGCACTTTCGCCACCCAGGCCGCGCAGACGCCGGGCGAGTTCCTCCAGCGTCTCGGTCTGGGCCAGCCCCTGGGCGCCTCTTTCCGGCATGTTGTCGAGCTGTGTCTGGTCGGGGCCCAGATTATCGCGCCGCGCCTGCTCGTCGCCGCCCAGCAGCCCTTCGCCGCCTGAAGCCAGCCTGTGGATGGGGACGGACGGGTTAAAGTAATCCGCCAGCCCGCGTCGCTGCGATTCAGTTGTTGCGCCCAGCAGCCACATCATAAGGAAAAACGCCATCATCGCCGTCACGAAGTCGGCGTAGGCAACCTTCCACGCACCGCCATGATGGCCGTGCGGTGCAGAGACCTTTTTCCTTTTGATGACGACAGGCGCGGCTTCGTTCTGCCGGCTCATCCCATCACCCGTTTCTTCACCCGTCTTCAGGGATAGGCGAGAAGTGTGAAACCGGCGTAAACGGCGGCGCTGAGCGCAAGACCCGGGTGGTGCGGCAAACGCGGGTCAGGCTGCGCGCGCGGCAGGCGACGCTTCTGTCGCCCGAAGGCTGGTCATCTTCATCGCTGGGATGGGGGCGTAGCGATGGTGAGCCCGGAAGGATTCGAACCTTCGACCAATTGATTAAAAGTCAACTGCTCTACCACTGAGCTACGGGCCCGCTCACCGGCGCTACCTAGAAAGAACGCCCAGCCGGGTCAAGGGAGAAAAACGGCCCGCCCGGCGTCCGCACGGCGCGCCAGAACCGCAGCATCAGCGCCACAGCCGCGACGCTCAGCCCCACCACGAGACCCAGCCAGAGCCCCACACCTTGCAATCCCGCCTGAAAGGCCAGCGCATAACCGGCCGGTATCCCGATCAGCCAGTAGCTGACCGCCGCGATCACCATCGGCACCTTGGTGTCCTGGATGCCGCGCAAGAGACCCATCGCCATGGCCTGCCCGCCGTCGGCAAGCTGGAATATCGCCGCCACCCACAAAAGCGTCACCCCCAGCGGCACGATCACCGCGCGCTCCGGATCATCCGGCGACAGGAAGGCCCCGACCATCACCTCGCCCAGAACCAGGTAGATGCCCATCGTTGTCACCGCCACGGCCATCGAGATGATCACCGAGGCCCGCGCCGCCGCGCGCAGTCCCGGCATGTCACGCCGCCCCCGGGCGCGGCCGACCAGCACGGTGGCGGCATTCGACAGGCCCATGTGGATCATGAAGAACATCGCTGTGATCTCCAGCGCGATGGAATGGGCAGCCAGCGTCTGCGCGCCCAGCCAGCCCATCATCACCGCCGAGGCCGCGAACATCCCCGTCTCGGCCAGCATCGCCAGGCCGATGGGCAGGCCCAGCGCGTTGACCGCCCGCAGCGCCGCCCAGTCCGGCCGCCAGAACCGCACCAGCAGCGCATAGCGCCGCAGCGCCGGCAGCCAGGCGGCATAGGCCAGCATCACCCCCAGCGTGAACAGCTGCACCAAGACCGAGGCCACCGCGGCGCCCCGCGCGCCCATCTCGGCCACGCCCAGGTTGCCGAAGATGAACACCCAGTTGAAGAAGATGTTGACGAACACCGCCGCCACCGTGACCCACAGCACCACCTGCGTCCGCCCCAGCGCGGCCAGATAGGCTTTCAGCACCATCACCATCAGCGCCGGCGCCAGCCCCAGCCCGACGATGGCCAGATAGGCTCCGCCCAGGGTCGAGACCTCGGCCTCCTGCCCCAGGGCCAGCAGGATCGGCTCGGCGCTCACGAAGATCGGCAGCACCAGCAGCGCGTACAGGATCGACAGCCACAGCCCCATGCGGGCGGCGCGGCGCACCTCGGTCTCGTCATCGCGGGCGGCGGCGGTGGCGACCATGGGCATGACCGCATTGGCATAGCCGGAGCCGAAGGTGAAGAAGGCAAAGAACACCGTCGCGCCCAGCGCCCCGGCGGCCAGGTCGATGACGCCGTACCAGCCCAGCATGATGGTATCAGTCACATGCAGGCCGAACTGCGCCATATGGCTGCCGACCAGGGGCAGCCCCAGCCCCAGCACGGCACGCGCCTGCGCCCGGAAACCGAGTGGCGCAGCAGCGGGCATGGAATGGGGGGCGGACATCGGGAACCAAGGGCTGGGAGCGGTTGAAACAGCCCCCGCTTATGGCCGCGCGGCTGGCGAAGGGAAAGAGCAATCTTCCGCCTGCGGAGGCGCCTGGCTGACGCCTGCAACTGCGCGGCCGGTCAGATGGCGGTCAGATGGCGGTCAGATGGCGGCCAGATGCACCGCTAGCGCACCGGTGACCAGCACCAGCCCCACCGCCGCCTCCAGCCCGCCGGCCAGCCACAGCCGGCCCGGCCCGGCCAGCCAGCCGCTGCCCAGCCGCATCAGCCCGTCACGCCCTGCCATCAGCGCGAGCGCCAGCGTGACCGACACGCCTGCCGTGCCCAGCGCCATGGCATAAGCCCCCGCCACGCCGACCCAGATCAGCCCCATCTGCCATGTCAGGAACAACAGCAGCAGCGCGCCGGAACAGGGCCGGATGGCGACGGCGGCGATCAGACCGGCAACCTCACGCGGGGTGCTGGCCTGCAGCATGGCGCGCGCCGGTGGCAGATGGGTGGCGCCGCAATCGGCGCAACCCGGCGGGCAATCGGGCTGGTACACATGCGCCCCCGTCCTGCCCCCGGTCTGCGCGTTCGACAGCATGGCCGCAGCCGGGCCGGCCGTTGCCAGCATCGGCCCTGCCGATCCCGCCGCCGTCACCAGCGCCAGCCGTCGCCAGGCCCGCCAGATCAACCACAGCCCCAGCCCGGCCAGCGCGATCAATCCGGCCGGCGCCAGCACGCTGCGTTCGAGTTCGGCCAACGTGCCGCGCCCCAGCCCCACCGCCAGGGCGAGGCCAAGCACCAGTGCCACCGCCACGCTGGCCTGCGCCAGCGCCGCCGCCAGACCGATCCCGGCCAGCCGCATTGCGCCAACCCGGCGCGCCACACCGTAGGCCCCCAACAGGGCCTTGCCATGCCCCGGCCCCATCGCGTGCAGGAAACCGTAGCTGAAGCACAGCCCCATGAGCGCCCAGAAGGCCGCCCCCTGCCCCCGGCTCACCCCGCGCAGGGCCTGCGCCAGATCGGCCTGGAAGGCCGCCTGCATCGATAGAAGCCAGCGCCCGAAGGGCTGCAGCACCGGGGCCAACGCCGCCTGCACGGGTGCTGCAAGCGGCCCGGCAAGCACCGTCCAGATGGCAAGGGCAGAGGCCGAAAGGACAAGCAGGAACCGGGTCATGCCGGACGTTCTAGCCGATACGGGCGGCGGAATGAACCGCCCCGGCCCGATTACCGGCGATCCACCGCCGGTTCAGCCCCAGGGGCCACTTCCCCCGCCCGCACCGCGCGAGACGCCACCGTCTGACACGCCCATATCGGATGCCAGCTTCTGCAGCGCCGCGATGCGGTTCGGCGTCGACGGATGAGTGGAGAACAGCTTGTCGCGCTTGTGCACATGCAGCGGGTTGATGATGAACATATGCGCCGTGGCCGGGTTCTGTTCGGCCCGGTCGTTGTCGATGCGGGCCGCACCCTGCTGGATGCGCTCCAGCGCCGAGGCCAGCCACAGCGGGTTGCCGCAGATCTCGGCCCCAACGCGGTCGGCCTCGTACTCGCGCGAGCGCGAGATCGCCATCTGAACCAGCGCGGCGGCCAGCGGCGCCAGGATCATCATGGCGATCACCGCGATGGGATTGGCGTTGCGCCCGCGCCCGAAGATCAGCGCGAAATTTGCCAGCATCGAGATGGCACCGGCAAAGGTGGCGGTGATCGTCATGATCAGCGTGTCGTAGTTGCGGATATGGGCCAGTTCGTGCGCCATCACCGCCGCCACCTCCTCGCGCGAGAGGCGGCGCATCAGGCCGGTGGTGGCGGCAACGGCAGCATTGTCCGGGTTGCGGCCGGTGGCAAAGGCATTGGGCTGGTCTTCCTCGATGATGTAGATCTTCGGCACCGGCATGCCGGCATTGTCGGCCAGCCGCACCACCATCTCCTGCAGTTCCGGCGCCGTATGGGCATCCACGGGCCGGGCATTGTACATGCGCAGCACCATCTGGTCGGAATTCCACCAGGCAAAGGCGTTCATGCCGATGGCGACGGCCAGCGCGATCAGCGTGCCCGCGCCCCCGCCGATGGCATAGCCCACGGCCAGAAATAGCGCGGTCATCGCGGCCATCAGGATGGCGGTCTTGACATAACCCATTTGAACCCTCCGATACTCTGGCGCAGATATGTGTTGCGGGCCCCTGGCTTGCAAGCGGGAAGGAAGGGTAGAGATGAGCGAAACACCGGTGGCCGGGCAGGCCTGGTCGGCGCAGGGCTATGCGCGCGATGCGGGCTTCGTGCCGGCGCTGGGCGCGCCGCTCCTGGCGCTGCTGAATGCAAGGCCGGGCGAGCAGGTGCTGGATCTGGGCTGCGGCGACGGGGTGCTGACGGCGCGGCTGATGGAGACCGGCGCGCAGGTCACGGGGCTGGAGCCGGACCCGGACATGGCGCGCGCGGCCCGGGCGCGGGGGGTGCAGGTGATCGAGCAGGACGCGCATGACCCCTTTGGCGCGGGGGCCTATGACGCGGTGTTTTCCAACGCCGCGCTGCACTGGATGCGCGATGCGCCGCGCGTGCTGGCCAATGCCTTCGCCGCGCTGCGCCCGGGCGGGCGGCTGGTGGCCGAACAGGGGGGCTTCGGCAATGTGGCGGCGGTGGTCACCGCGCTGATGGCGGCGCTGGAGGCCGGCGGGCACAAGGCGCCGGCGCGCCCGGTCTGGGATTTCCCCTCGGTCACGGGTCAGCGGGCGCGACTGCAAGCGGCGGGGTTCGCGGTCGAGCAGATCGCCCTGATCCCCCGCCCCACGCCGCTGCCCACAGGGATCGAGGGCTGGCTGGCCACCTTCGCCGGCCCTTTCCTGGCGGCCGTGCCGGAGGCGGCGCGCGAGGGCGTGCTGGCCGACTGCACCCGCCGGCTGGGCGCGCTGTATGACCCGCATGAGGGCTGGATCGCCGATTACATGCGCCTGCGCTTTGTGGCGCGAAAGCCGGCTTAGGCCAGGCGCGGGAACGGGCCTTCGAAGGCCCGTACGCGCGTTCGAACGCGCGTTTTCCGTCGCGCTGAGCGGGCAGGGGCGTTTCGGATGTCCTCAGGCTGATCGCTGAAGCAGGGCGGAGAGGCTGCGCCCTGAAAGAGGCGGGAACGGGCTTTCGAAAGCCCGTTCCCAGGCGTCGCCCGTGGACGTCCGGCGAAGGCGGATCAGACCAGCCCCTCGGCCTTCAGCCGCGCGCGCACGTCGCTTTGCGGGCGCCCGCCGATATGGCCGATCACCTCGGCCGCCGCGATGCAGCCCATGCGCCCCGCGGTTTCCAGCGAATGCCCGGTGGCGATGCCATACAGGAACCCGGCGGCGAACTGATCGCCCGCGCCAGTGGCATCGACCGGTACCGTGCGCTCCACCGGCACCTCGACATGATGGCCCGCGTGCATCAGCACCACCGGATCGCCCGAGCGTGTGCAGACCAGCATCTCGCACTCCCCCGCCGCCTGGGCCAGCGCGTCGTCGATATCGTTGG
>SKNG01000006.1 GCA_007120685.1 Paracoccaceae bacterium
CTAGCCGCCCTCATACCCTTCCACGATCACCAGATCGCCATCGCTGACAGGCGCCCGGATGGCCAGCGCCGCCTGATATTCCGGCGAATGGTAGCAGTCGGTCGCGGCCTGCAGGCTGGGAAATTCGATCACCACGGTGCGGGCGCGGCAATGGCCCTCTTTTTGCGTCTGTGCCCCCCCGCGCACCAGAAAGCGCGCGCCGTATTTGGCAAAGGCCTCGGCATTGGCCTCGCGGTAGCGGGCATAGGTTTCGGGGTCGCGCACATCGAGATGGGCCACCCAATAGGCTTTGGACATGGGGTTTCCTCCTGCATCAGGGGATGCAGGGTGGCGCGGGGCGGGGGCGGGTGCAAGAGGGATCAGCCGGCGCCTGAAAGGCGGTAGAGCAGCGGCGCGGCGATCCGGTCATAGACGAAGCCCAACACCGGGCGCAGCACCGGCAACCCGCTGGCCCAGGCCAGCCAGCGCCAGCCCGGCAGCCGTGACCACAGCGCGCGGAAAGCGGCGAGCCCGTGCAGTCGGCGGTCACCATCCAGCGCATGCAGGCGGCGGCGGGCCTGATCCGGGGTCAGGTTCCAGCCGCTCAGATCGGTGCTGTTCAGATCCTCGAAATGCAGCGGCGCGGCGTGGCGTTGGGCCAGCCGCCGATAGAGCCTGATCTCGCGTGAGCAGATCGGGCAGGCACCGTTATACAGGACGCGCAATCTCATAGGGTTCAATTAGGCGGCCGGGCTGATGCGGCAAGACGGATCGACCAGCGGTTCGCCTTGCGCTAGAGTTTGCGGCTGAAGAGAAGGAGGCAGGCGTGACCAGTGCGGCAAGGCGACAGCACAAGGCAGGCGATCCGGCCGCGCCCACGCCCACGCCCACGCCCGAGGCGATCGCCGCCACCATGCCGTTGCGCGCTGCCGCCTTCATCGTCACCATTTATGGCGATGTCGTCGCCCCGCGCGGCGGCGAGGCCTGGATCGGCGCCATCATCGCGGTCTGCGCCAGCGTGGGGATCAGCGAGACGCTGGTGCGCACCGCCGTCTCGCGCCTGATGGCGGCGGGGCAGCTGGAGGGGCGGCGCGCCGGGCGGCGCAGTTTCTACCGCCTTACCGCCCCGGCGCTGGCCGAATTCGACGCCGCCGCGCGGCTGATCTACGGCACCGCCCCGGAACCCGGCTGGCGCTTCCTCTGGCTGGCCGGGGGCGAGGGCGCGGCGGCGCCCGAGACCCAGATGGCCCGGCTGGAACGCCAGGGCCATGCCCGGCTGAAGCCGCAACTGGCGCTGGGCACCGACAGCACGCCCCCGCCGCCCGGCGTGCTGGCCTTTGCCGCCCGGCCAGAGGGCGACGAGGCCGCGCAAAGGGCCTTTGCCGCCGCGCATTTCGACCTGGCCCCGCATGCGCAGGCCTATGCCGGCTTCAGCGACCGATTCGCCCCCTTCACCCGCCCCGCTGCCTGCCCTGATGCCGGCGAGGAAGCGCTGGCGCTGCGGCTCTTGCTGGTCCATGACTTCCGCCGCGCGTTGTTGCGCGACCCGCGCCTGCCGCGCGCCGCGCTGCCGGCCGACTGGCCCGGCCACCGCGCCGCGCAGGTCTTCGCGCAGGCCTATCTGGCGCTCTCGCCACGGGCAGAAACCCATGCGGCCACGGCCTTCGAGGGTGAGAAAGGGCCGCAGCACGCCGATGCCGACACGATCGAATCGCGCCGAAAGGCGCTGTCGCTGCTGGCCGCGCGAGACCTGTCACAATCGGCTGAACATCACAGATTGGCGCAAGAAATACGTTGATCTGTGATATTTCTTGGATTATGGAGTGACCGAACGGTCAACGAATGGGGGGAGCCTTCTGAATGACCGAAGCTTTTATCTGCGACGGGGTGCGTACACCGATCGGCCGCTATGGCGGCGCCCTGGCGGCGGTGCGCGCCGACGATCTGGCGGCAGCACCGATTGCCGCGCTGATGGCGCGCAATGGCAGTGTCGACTGGACCGCGCTTGATGACGTGATCTTCGGCTGCGCCAATCAGGCGGGCGAGGACAACCGCAACGTTGCGCGCATGGCCGCGCTGCTGGCCGGGCTGCCGGTGGATGTGCCTGGGGTGACGCTGAACCGGCTCTGCGCCTCGGGGCTGGACGCGGTGGGCATGGCGGCGCGGGCAATCAGGGCGGGCGATGGCGACATGATGATCGCCGGCGGCGTGGAAAGCATGAGCCGCGCGCCCTTCGTCATGCCGAAGGCCGAAGCCGCGTTTTCGCGGGCCAATGCGGTCTATGACACCACCATCGGCTGGCGTTTCGTGAACCCGAAGATGAAGGCGCAATACGGGATCGATTCGATGCCCCAGACGGCCGATAACGTGGCCGCCGACTGGGGGGTGGAGCGCGCGGCGCAGGACGCCTTTGCCCTGCGCTCGCAGCAGCGCTGGGCCGCCGCCCAGGCCGAGGGGCGCTTCGCCGACGAGATTGCGGCGGTGACGATCCCCCAGCGCAAGGGTGACCCGAAGGTCGTGGACACAGACGAACACCCCCGCCCGGACACCACGCCCGAGGCGCTAGCCAAGCTGCGCGGCATCAACGGGGCCGATCTGACGGTGACGGCGGGCAATGCCTCGGGCGTCAATGACGGGGCGGCGGCGCTGATCGTGGCCTCGGAAGCCGCCGCCAGGGCGCATGGGCTGACCCCGCGCGCGCGGGTGCTGGGCTGCGTGGCGGCTGGGGTGGAACCGCGGGTCATGGGCATCGGCCCGGTGCCGGCGGTGAAGAAGCTGCTGGCGCGGACGGGACTCACCATCGAGCAGATGGATGTGATAGAGTTGAACGAGGCCTTTGCCGCCCAGGGCCTTGCCGTGTTGCGCGATCTGGGTGTCGCCGACGATGACCCGCGTGTGAACCCCAATGGCGGGGCTATCGCGTTGGGCCACCCGCTGGGCGCATCGGGTGCGCGGATGGCGGCGGCGGCGATGTGGCAGTTGCAGCGCAGCGGCGGGCGCTATGCGCTCTGCACGATGTGTGTTGGTGTGGGCCAGGGTGTGGCGCTGATCATGGAACGGGTCTGAACGGCCGAAATTTGAGGTAGGGAGAAAGCCATGTATGCACAGATGGTGAAATCCGAGGCGACGAATGACGACCCGGAGATGCTGGCCGCCTTTCAGGCGCGCATCGACGCCGGCGAGAAGATCGAGCCGAAGGACTGGATGCCCGAGGGCTACCGCAAGACGCTGATCCGCCAGATCGGCCAGCACGCGCATAGCGAAATCGTGGGCCAGCTACCCGAGGGCAACTGGATCACCCGCGCGCCGACGCTGGAGCGCAAGGCGATCCTCCTGGCCAAGGTGCAGGACGAGGCCGGGCACGGGCTGTACCTGTATTGCGCGGCCGAGACGCTGGGCATCTCGCGCGACGAGATGACCGAGATGCTGCTGTCGGGCCGCATGAAGTATTCGTCGATCTTCAACTATCCGACGCTGAACTGGGCAGATATCGGCGCCGTTGGCTGGCTGGTCGATGGCGCGGCGATCATGAACCAGGTGCCGCTGCAGCGCACCTCCTTTGGCCCCTACAGCCGCGCGATGATCCGCATCTGCAAGGAAGAGAGCTTCCACCAGCGGCAGGGCTACGACATCATGATGAAGATGGCCCAGGGCAGCCCGGAGCAGAAGGCGATGGCCCAGGACGCGCTGAACCGCTACTGGTATCCGTCCCTGATGATGTTCGGCCCGTCGGACAAGGATTCGGTGCATTCCGCCCAGTCGATGGCCTGGAAGATCAAGATCAACACCAATGACGAGTTGCGGCAGAAATTCGTCGACCAGACGGTGCCGCAGGCGAAATATCTGGGCCTGTCGATCCCCGATCCGGACCTGAAGTGGAACGAGGAGAAGGGCGGGCACGATTTCTCCGAGCCCGACTGGTCCGAGTTCTACGAGGTGCTGAAGGGCAA
>SKNG01000443.1 GCA_007120685.1 Paracoccaceae bacterium
GAGGCCCGCGCGCAGGTGGCGGCACAGCGCGCCCGCATCCGCGACGACCTCGCCGCCGCAACGCCCGAGGCCCTGCGCAAGACCGTGGCGGGCATGAGGCACCGCGACGCAGCCCAGCTCCGCGCCGACCTGAAGAACGGCAGCCCCGACGCCCTGCGCCGCGCCGCCGCCCTGCTGAGCGACGCGGGGATGGCCCCGGCCGATGCCCGGACCGCCGCCAGGCGCATGGCGGGCAAGGTAGAGCAGGCCGCCGCCCGCGCGCTTTACATGGACAACGTGCCCCCCGCGCACCGCGACACCATGAGCCAGCTTCCCCCCGACGCGCTGATGGAGGTGCGCGTCGCCCAGTTCACCCGCCGCCCGCTGGACGCCGAGCGGCTGGAGGCGATCCTGGCCGCCGTCAGGGCGCGCCGTCCGGAGGCCGATCTGGCGGCGCTGCGCCAGGCCATCGGCGCCACCGTCGCCACCCGTCACGGCCGCCCCGGCTTCCGCCAGGCGCTGGCACAGAAGCGCGCGCTGACCAGCCTCGTGCCCTTCGGGCTGAAGGGCGCGGTACTGCGCACGCCGATGATCACCCTGCCCGACGAGGCGTTCTTCAGCTTCGTGCGCGGCACCGGCACCGAGAACGCGGTGACGCTGATCGTCAACGGCCGCCCCACCGTGCTGATGCGCGAGGGCGCCGACCCGCGCAGGCTTGCCGAGGAAGGCGTGCACATCCTGCAGTACCATGAACCTGCCTTCCGCACCCGCATGGCCGGCTTCGACGAGGCGCGGCTGGCGCGGTGGGACGACCTGCCCCTGGACGATCAGGTCTCGGTCTACCGCGAGAAGCTGGGCATCGAGGTCGACGCGCAGAGCCGGATGATCGGCCGCCTGCGCGCCGTGGCACAGAATGCGCTATGGCCCGGCGCCCGCCAGAAGGCCCGGGCGCAGCTGGAACAGGCGGAAATCGCGCTGAACAACCTGATCGCCCGCCGCGGCGAGGTCGATGCGCTGACATCCGAGACGCGTCAGCGCATGGCGCTGGGGCTGGAGGAGCGGCCCGGCTGGCTGCGCCAGCCCGCGCGGCTGTTCAACAAGCAGGGCCACCCCGACAGCCGGCTTGTCGAGCGCCTGCTGCCCAATGTGCGCCACCCTGTCCGCACCGCCTATTTCGACCTGACACGCCGCACCGGCGATCTGTCCCGCACCGATCGCAAGCGCCTGCTGAACCTGCTGCGCGTGATGAAGGGCGCGGTGACACTAGACGATCTGCAGCAGGCGATGGCGATGGTCAACGCGCCGAAGGGCAAGGCGGAGCCCCATTTGCAGAACCTCGCCCCCGATCAGGTGGTCGACGCCATCCGCGACCATCTGTTCCTGAAGCTGGGCACCATCGACGCGCGTGCGCAGGCCGTCAAGAAAATGATCGACGCGCGGAACTTCCACGCCGACAAGGCCCGGAACCATGCCGCGCAGAAGCTGTTCAGGGCCACGATCGACGCGCTGCACGCCGACACCGACGGCGCGACGCACCCCGATCTTGTCGTCGCCAAACGGGCGATGTTCCTGGCGCTCGAACAGTTGCATGACAACGCGCACAGCGGGGTGCTCAGGCAGCAGCTCCAGCTGACGGCAGAGGTGCTGGGCATCGGCACGGCCGGCGCCACGCTACCCACCCTTCAGGGCAGGCCGCGGGTACAGGCGGCAATCCTTGAAGGGCTGGCCACCAACAAGGCACTCCTGAAACACGACACGGACTTTCCACTGGCCTCGACCGCCTCTTATGTCGCGGCGGTGCGCGCCACGCTGGAAGGCGGCATCCTCGACTATCACCACGCCGCCCAGCGCAGCGTCTTCGAGACGCTGGCGCGCGCCTATTTCGCCGGCCGCGACCGCAAGACGCTTGAGGCGATCGGCGAGCTGCCGAAGCGCCTGCGCGATGCGGCGGGCGAGCACGGGCTCGCCACCGCGCGCACGGTGATGATGACGACGCTGGAATTCCTGACCTGGATGCCGCCAGGCCGCTACCGCGAGGTGCTGGAAAAGACCGGCGCCCTGCTGAGCCATGTCGTCGACCTGCGCCGCCTGGGCCCCGGCGCGACCGCCGAGCCCGGCCGCATCACCGCCACCCACATCAACCGCTACATCGCCCTTGCGATCCGCGAGCTGCGCAGGAACCCGAGATTCGCCGACAGTCTGATCCGTTTCGGCCACCGCACCCGGGAACTGGTGAAGGCCGAGGTCGAGGGGCCGAAGATCAGTGCCGACGACCGCAGCAGCATCGAGAAACTAGAGGCGACCGCCACGGGTCAGGCCAAATTTCTGGACCGCCACCGCGCCGAACTGCAGGGCGAGGGGATCGGTCAGGACGTATTGGCGAAGCGCGAGGATGCGGCGCAGCGCGTCCGCGACCTCGCCGGGGGCCTCGCTCCGCCGGTGACCCTCAGCCAGCAGGAGGCCCGCGCCATCGCCAAGCGGATCGAGGTGCTGGACATGTCGGGGCTGTTCGGCGTGCTGGCCGGCCGGCCCGCAGGACGCGAGGCGATGCTGGAGACCTTCCTGCGGGACCTGCAGCGCCAGGGTCTGCCGCCGGTCCCCGACCCCAATGCCCCCGGCATGACCGGCGAGAAGCTGGAGCGCCTTGCCAACGCCCGTGGCGATGCCATCGAGAATGCCTTCCGCGCCTATGTCCGCGACCTGGCCTCGTTGGGCGGCGGGGCTGTCAAGGCAGGGCGGGACGTGCCGCTGCTGGAGACGCTGGCGCGGAACGGCCCGATCCGCGTGGGCGAGACCGAGGTAACGCTGTCCATGGCCGCGCGGACCGAACTGCTGATGATCCTCGTCCGCGGCGCCGACGGCACCGATTTCAACGCGCTGCCCCCCGGGGTCAAGGGCGAGATCGACGCCCTGCGGTCGCTGATGGTCGAGACCTATCTCGCCGGCATCGGCTCCGACCGAACGCCCGCCGATACCAAGGCGGTGCGCGCCGCACTCGAAGCGATGCTGGGCGCCGGCTTCATCAATGTCGAGCGTTCCGCCAAGGGGACGATGCTGGAACACCTCGTCGAGGGGCTGCTGTCGCTGAGCCGCAAGGGCGACCCCGACAGTGGCGTCCCCGCCCTCTTCGACGAAGTCGGCTCCGCCACGAAGACCGCGCCGCGCAGGTTCCGGAGCGGCAACCAGATCAACGACAAGAACCAACGCTCGCTCGACAACGTGATCCGCATCGAGGACGCCGCCACGCCACCGGCCGGGTTGAAGAAGGGCGACCTGATCGGCACCGATTCCAAGAACGGCCCCGACGCCTTCACCGCCGACCAGTTCCGCCGTTATTTCGTGGAGATGCTGAAGGGCTTCAGCGGCGAGCAGTCGATCTTCGGCAACGACCCGGGCAAGCTTCGTGCGCTCCTCTATCTTGCCGACAGCCCCGCCAACGCCAAGCGGGCACATGACGATGTGACAAAGGTGGTCAGGGAACTGCTCGACGCGATCACGAGCCCCAGCCAGAAGACCGTTCACCTCACCATCGACCGGCATGTGGAGACAATCGAGGTGGAGACCCTGCGTCGCCATGCGACGGATCTCACAGTCCTGTTCGGCCATATCGGCCAGACATCTGGCCCCGACCAAACGCGCAGCAGCAAGTTGGGGCCGTTCAGCATCGAGACCTTTGACACGAACGTGGCGCAGATGATCCGCGACCAACTCGGCCCGCCGAAGGCCGAGACGGACGAGACGGAGATCGGCACGGCGGTGTGAAGGGCGGGCCGCGCGGCGCCTCTCGCCTTTAGGCGGAGAGGACGCGGCAACGCGGCCTGCCACAGCGCCAGCGCCATGGCGGGCCCGAGGGGGCGGGGCGCGCCGCTGCCGCCCGCGTGATAGCGCCGGTCATGGGCCACGCGGCACGGCTCCCGGGCGGATGCGCGCGCCCGGTCGCGGCGA
>SKNG01000476.1 GCA_007120685.1 Paracoccaceae bacterium
CCCGAGGGGTTCGTGAAAAGCCAGTATCGCAAGTTCACCATCCGCGGCGAGGCCCTGACGCCGGGCGACGATTTCGGCATGATGCGCGAGATGCTGACCCGCCGCTTCACCCGCCTGCTGGAGGAAGACCCGGACCGCGAGGGCGAGACCTGGCCGGATCTGCTGCTGATCGACGGCGGCGCCGGACAGGTCTCGGCCGTTGCCGGCATTCTGGGCGATCTGGGGGTCGAGGATGTGCCGGTGGTGGGCGTGGCCAAGGGCGTGGACCGCGACGCGGGCAAGGAAGTGTTTCACCGCCCCGGGCAGACCCCCTTCGCGCTGCGAATGAACGATCCGGTTCTCTATTTCGTGCAACGCCTGCGCGACGAGGCGCACCGCTTTGCCATCGGCGCGCATCGGGCGAAACGGGCCAGGGCCACCAGCCGCACGCCGCTGGACGAGATCCCCGGCGTGGGGGCGGTGCGCAAGCGCGCGCTGCTGGCGCATTTCGGTTCGGCCAAGGCGGTGGCGCGGGCCGGGCTGTCCGATCTGATGGCGGCACCCGGCGTGTCGGAAGCCGTGGCGCGGCGGGTGCATGAATTCTTCCACACGCAGGAATAGAGCGCGCGCGCCGATCCTGGCGCCAAAAGCCTTGAAGAAAGGCTTTTGCAAGCGCCTTACTATAAGGCGCTTCCTCCCCAGGCCGCGCCGTCGCGCACCCGGTCAGACCCGGCTCTTCATCCCAGCCGTTGCCTGCGCCAGCCGCGCCGCGGTGCCCGTGTCATGGCTCGGCAGGATCACCAGCCCCGGCAGCGTCTCGCGCAAGGCGCGCACCTTCGCGTAGGACTCCCGCAAGGCGCCATAATCCTCGGCCACGCCCGGCAGCCGGTCTTCCAGCAGCATCGCTTCTTCGAAACACAGATCCGCCACCAGCAGCAGCGGCGGCATCCCCGCGCTGCGCAACAGCATCGACACCGATCCAGCGGTATGCCCCGGCGTTGGCAACAGCATGATCGATCCATCGCCCATCACATCGAGACAGGTCTCAAACGGCGCCAGCGCCGGATCGGTGCAGGGTTCCAGATCGAACAGCCGCCATTGCGCACCGGGAATATCCAGATGCTGGCGCAGGTACCATTGCCGCTCCGGATGCGGCTGCGACAGCACCGCCCATTCCCGGCGCGGCGCCATCAGCGGCGCGTGCAGCACCCGCTCGATACAGCCGGTGTGGTCGAAATGCAGATGCGAGAAGACCACCAGGCGCACCGCCTCGCAGCTATGGCCCATTGCCGCCAATTGCCGGTCCAGCGCATCCTCCGGCCCCAGGCGCCAGCGGAACAGCCGACGCAGCAGGAAAGCACCGACCGCGCTGCCCAGATAGCCGCGCGGATCGGCGCCGATGGCAGGATCGAGCCCGGTATCGAACAGCACCAGCCCCGCGCGATGCTCGATGGCAAAGAAATGCACCGGCACGTCATCCACCCAGCGGCGCGAGAAGAGGATCCAGGCAAGCGGCGGCAGGCGCGAGCCGTAGCGATGCTGCGGATGCATGCTGCCGCGCCCCGTGGTGCCCAGTCCGACCGCGCGGATCGGCTGTCTATCGTCGCTTTCCGCAACCGGATCCATCGCCGCCGCCCGTCCCTTTCCATAAGCAAGCCGGACGCAGCAGCCTAGCACGATGGCGCCGTCGGGCGCCATCGCCCGTGCGAAGCCCCGCCTTGACCGGCGCTTCCCATAGCCCCGTGACGCCGGCGGCGACATGCGTTAGGAGAAGCCGTCACGCCCCCGGACCCGCAGGAGCCCGCACCATGGTTCAGAACCTCGCCCCGATCGACCGCGCCAAGCTGTCTGCGGCGCGTTGCGCGGCCGACAGGGTGGAGGACGGGATGAAGCTGGGCCTGGGCACCGGCTCGACCGCCGCCTGGCTGGTGCGCTGCCTGGCCGAGCGGGTGCGCCAGGAAGGACTTAAACTGACCTGCGTGCCGACCTCGGCGCGCACCGCCGCGCTGGCGCGCGAACTGGGCTTGCGGGTGGTGACGCTGGACGACGCCGGATGGCTGGACCTGACTATCGACGGGGCAGACGAGTTCGACCCCGATCTGGTGCTGATCAAGGGCGGCGGCGGGGCACTCTTGCAGGAAAAGATCGTCGCCACCGCCAGTGACCGGATGATGGTGATCACCGATGCCACGAAGGAGGTGACGACGCTGGGTGCCTTCCCGATGCCGGTGGAGGTGATCCCCTTCGGCTGGCAGGCCAGCCGGATGCTGATCGAGGAACTGCTGGGCGCGCTGGATGTGATGGGCACCCAGGCCAGCCTGCGGATGAACGGATCGCGGCCCTTCGTGACCGACGAGGGCAATCATATCCTGGATCTGGCGCTGGGCCGGATCGGCAACCCGCGGCAATTGTCGCTGGCATTGAACCAGGTGCCCGGCGTGGTGGAGAACGGGCTTTTCATCGACATTTGCGATGCGGTGGTCATCGGTCATCCGGACGGGCGGGTGATCGTGCGCGACGCGATCACCGGAACAGAGGCGGAAGAGCGCATCCGTTTCGAGGACAGCGACAATATCTTTCGTGAGATCTGAGCAAGGCAAAGGGGGGCTCTGCCCCCCATCGCGCTGGCGCGCGATTCCCCCCCGGAGTATTTTCGGCAAGATGAAGGGGCGAGCCGCGGGCTGGGCAGGAAAGGAACGCCAATCATGGATTTCGACTGTGATCTGTTTGTCATCGGTGGCGGCTCGGGCGGGGTGCGGGCGGCACGGATCGCCGCGCAGCATGGCGCCAGCGTGCAGATGGCCGAGGAATACCGTATGGGCGGCACCTGCGTGATCCGCGGCTGTGTGCCAAAGAAGCTGATGGTCTTTGCCGCCGGCCATGGCGCCGGGATCGAGGAGGCGCGCGACTATGGCTGGCAGGTGGGGCAAGCGCGCTTTGACTGGCGGGCCTTTCGCGCCCGGCTGGACGAGGAGTTGAGCCGGCTGGAGGGAATCTACAAGCGCAATGCCGAGGCCGCCGGGGTGACCATCCATCACCAGCGCGCCGTTTTGGCCGATCCGCATAGGGTTAAGTTGGCGGATGGGCAGGAGATCGGCGCGCGCCATGTGCTGGTTGCCACCGGCGGCAGGCCCGTGGTGCCCGAGGAGTTCGACCTGCCCGGGGTGATGACCTCGAACGAGTTGTTCCTGCTCGACGACCTGCCGCGCTCGATCCTGATTGTCGGCGGCGGCTTCATCGCCTGCGAATTCGCCTGTATCCTGCAGGGGCTGGGCGTGGCGGTGACGCAATTCTATCGCGGTGCGCAGATCCTGCGCGGCTTCGACGACGACCTGCGCCACCATGTCGCCGCCGCCATGGGGATGCAGGGGGTGGACCTGCAGGTGGATACCGATCTGGTCTCGCTGGCGCGGCTGGAGGGGGGCCGTTTCGCCGCCACCGACACGCGCGGCGCGCGGCGGGAATTCGACGCGGTGCTGTTTGCCACCGGGCGCGCGCCCAATACCGCTGGCCTGGGCCTGGCCGAGGCCGGAGTTGCGCTGGGCGAGAATGGCGCGGTGAAGGTCGATGACTGGTCGCAATCCTGCGTGCCCTCGGTCTTTGCCGTGGGCGATGTGACCGACCGCATCCAGCTGACCCCGGTGGCGATCCGCGAGGGGCACGCCTTTGCCGACACCGTCTTTGGCGGGCAGCGCGTGCAGGCCGATCACGCCATGGTCGCCAGCGCCGTCTTCACCCGGCCGGAAGCCGGCACCGTCGGCCTGACCGAGGCCGAGGCGCGCGAACAGGGGCCGGTGGAAGTGTATCGCACCAGCTTTCGGCCCATGCAGGGCGCCTTTGCCGGCAGCGAGATCAAGGCGATGATGAAGCTGGTGGTGGCGCGGGAAAGCCGCCGCGTGCTGGGTTGCCATATCGTCGCCCCCGCTGCGGC